>QILZ01000137.1 GCA_003233545.1 Spirochaetales bacterium | reverse complement strand
CTTGCTCCGGTCAGAAGCCTTATAAACCTGGTTTTTGATAACAGGGATACCTTCGGACACATAACGATCCTTTACGGTGCAAAAACACCACAGGAGATCTGCTTTAAAGACGAATTGATAAAATGGGAAAGCATTAGGGAAACGTCTGTCTTTACAACGGTGGATAAACCTGACAGCACCTGGAAAGGACACACCGGTGTTGTTACATCACTCTATGATAAGGCAAAGGTAAACCCTGAAAACAGTACCGCCGTACTCTGCGGTCCTCCTGTTATGATTAAATTCGCTGCAAAGGAACTTTTACAGAGAGGATTTTACCGATCCGACATAATTGTAACCCTCGAACGGTATATGAGATGCGGTATCGGTAAATGCGGCCACTGCAACATCGGCGGTCTCTATGTATGCACGGACGGACCCGTATTTACATGGGATCAGGTCATCCGGTTTCCCGAAAACGAGGGTGTTTTTTAAAATATTTCCTTTTCGGATTACTGTAGTATACATGGTAAATCGAAAACCAAAAAAGTTTTTTAAAATGATATCCAAACAAAAGTGGTGTATCATTAGTACCAATATGAAAAGTCATATTCCCTGTTTTACAGCCTCAATAATTTCGGGCGGCAGCAGCACGAGGATGGACGGCATAAACAAATCCCTGCTAAGAATAGACAGGACACCAATTATCACAAGGACAGTTAATATACTGCGGGAGCTTTCGGACAATATAGTAATCGCCACAAATAAACCCGGCGACTACCTGTCCATGTTCTCCGGTATACAATTCACAGAGGATATAATTCCCGATAAAGGCCCCCTGTCCGGAATACATGCAGCTTTAGAATGTGCAAAGCACAGTGATGTTTTCATATGTGCATCCGATATGCCCTTTATAAAATCCGAACTTATTATTTCCATGCATAAAAGATTTACGGCAGACTCGTGCACAATTCTAATCCCCGCATATAATCAGTTCATCGAACCCCTATACGGCTTCTATTCGCGTAAGGTTCTCCCGAAGCTGGAAGAATATCTGCTCCTCGAATCCAACCCTGCTGTTCACAATTTTATCGAAACGGTACAGACATCCTTTTACAAAGTGGGAAAAAATGAACTTAATACCTTCACAAATATCAATACATTAGAGGACTATTTAAGGCTGCAGAAATAGTATAAAATAATTTGTATAAATTGTCTATTTGATCCGGATTAACCTATTTTTTTCTGATAATTTTACTGACTGGTTACAAGGTATCATTCAAGATAATCCAAATTGGAGCAGTCATAAAATAACGGAGCATATTTGCAGTAAGCGGGGATGGATTCAGGCTGTCCGGCAGCCACTTTAAAAAAGCAGTATCCTGAAATACCGGGAAATATTATAGCTACCTAAAACATAACCCGGTAAATTGCCACTGAACATACAGCTTTCCCATGGAACCTTTGTTAGCTGCTGCAGCAACAACCTGTTTATCCCTCATCTTTATGCTCCAGCCCATGCAAGAATCTCTTTTTCCCATTTGTACACCGTTTCCTTACAGGGCAGTCAGCACAAGCTGTCCCCTGATACAAATCGACCGTATGACCATCATCATCGGGAATTTACCCTTTTCTTTTTGTGATGCTTAAAAATCGTCTGTCCGGTATATAAAAATCTTCCTCTCTTTCCTCTTCCACTTTTTTAAAGGATATCATAATCACAGAACCCGCAGTCACCTGTTATTTTAGCGTGCTTCTCTCCAGTATTTTCTATGGATCGATCCACTATCGGTAAGAGATCTTCCGGCAAATCATTATTTTGAGTCGATTGTACCGTTGTTACCACACCACATTTTCCATCTCTCCCTGTTTGATGGGAATAACTTGGTAACTTTTGGCTGGCGCATCAGCATCAACCATATTGATTCTTTTTTCCTCGTCATTCAATTCTTCCAATTGTTTTTGGAATGATTCAAGCTTGTCTAGTTTTTTTGAAAGTATTGTGACTCTTTTCTCCTTGATATCTGTTGTGAAGTATTCATTAACTTCTTTTTTCAGAAGGCTTTCCAGCCCTTTTTGTATTTTATCGTATTCTTTTTTGATACCTTTTAAGGTTCTTACTGTTTTTAAAGCTTGCGTTTGCCTGGATCTTTTGTCCATCTATTGCCATATGCTCGAAATCCAGCATATCAAGTTCTTTGCATAAAAGAACGATCTGTGTGAATAATCCAGGCAGATCTTTTAGATGTCGTAGTCTGAAATCGTTAATCGTTCTGAAATTAGGAACCTGCCCTGCAGCTAAATACATGAAATCCGATCGGTTAATAACAGAAACAGAATCCCATATCGTTCTACAACTCATTATTCCTGTATAGTAGCCGTAGAATAGAATCTTCAGCATCATTTTAGGATGATATGGCTGGTTTCCTTCACTCGAATAATAATTGTACAACTTGCGCTCTATAATTGTATCAATAATGGCCGCAGGATGACCGGCATCAAGAAATTTATCTTTTGTAACTGTTATAAAAAATGATTGTGTTTGATCGTACTTCCTGAAGTTATTTTTCTCTTCAGATTGACTTGTACCAGCAATGTCAGGATACAGCAATGTCAGGATATCTATTTTTATTATCGATACGTGCCCTCTCCATTGCTTCTTTGATTTCATCTGTTATCTCAAAAAGTTCATGCTCAATATTACTTCTTCGCTCTGCTTGTGTTGCTGACATACTCCCCTCCTCAGAAAACCAGTCAATTAAATTTTATCCTATTTGGAGGTGTTGGTCAATTAATTTTTAGAGGTTATCGGACAGCCTGAATTAGTATGGAATAGCGGGTAAAACAAACTGCATTAACTCCATGATCAAGACAATACTGGTTTAGATTCAATATAGGATGACCCTCTTTGCCGGTAACGCCACGAATCCAGGCTAAACCGGCCAATCTTGAGTCTTGTGGACTACCAAATAACGTCTGAGCACGTGCTATTGCTTTATTGAAGGCCTTGTCCAAAGAATAGCAATAGCTTTCACTCAT
>QILZ01000295.1 GCA_003233545.1 Spirochaetales bacterium | reverse complement strand
GTAGAATTTATCTACTGGAAAACAGTAACAGGTAAGATAAATTATGTATCTCCGAACTGCCTGGCAATGACAGGCTACTCGCAGAAGGAATATCTCGACAATCCTGATCTGCCCGAAGAAATAGTAGATAAAGAAGACAGAGAAATATTGGATAAACTGAAATATGCTCTTAATGGAAGAGAAAAGATAAGGAATTTACAGTTTCGTATTCGGAAAAAGGATAAAAAAGTACGCTGGTTCCGTTATTATCATATACCGATTTTCAATTCTAATGGTGATTTTATAGGATTCCGGTGCAGTAACACTGATATAACGGATTATAAAAAACTGGAAGAAGAATTCCGCCAGGCCCAGAAAATGGAGGCAGTAGGCCGTCTTGCCGGCGGTGTTGCGCATGATTTTAACAACCTTCTTACAGTAATTCAAGGCTGCACAGAGATGATCCTGCTGGAACTTAATAAAAAAAGCAGTATATATCCACTCGTAGAGCAGATTATGGAAGCGGGTAAAAGGGCTGAATCTTTAACAAGACAACTGCTCGCTTTCAGCAGAAAACAGACCCTGCAGCCGAAAGTGATATATCTTAACAAACTTATTCCGGACATGGAAAAAATGATTAAGAGATTAATCGGAGAGGATATTATATTCAGTACGAACTACTCGAATTCCCAAAAGAAGATCAAGGCCGATCCTGGTCAGATAGAGCAAATCATTCTAAACCTTGTTGTTAATGCCAGGGATGCTATGCCAGAGGGAGGAGAACTGGCAATAGAAACACAGGATGTTGCTATAGCAGAACAGGATACGGAACTGTTAGAAGAGCTTACACCCGGCGATTATGTTCTTCTTTCTGTTACGGATACGGGAATAGGTATGGATAAAAAAACTCAAGAACATGTGTTCGAACCTTTTTTTACAACAAAGGAACCGGGAAAAGGAACAGGCCTTGGACTCTCTACCGTTTACGGTATTGTAAAACAAAGCGGCGGAGCCATAAGAATTTACAGCGAGCCCGGAATGGGAACTGCCTTTCATATATACTTTCCGGCCACGGAAGAACAAAACTATCAAAAGGATGAATCGTTCGGTATAAGCAAAAATCTTACTGGAAAAGAAACAGTATTGATAGTTGAAGATGAAGATGATGTAAGAAAGGTAGCAGCCCGGTCATTGCAATATTACAAATATAATATTCTTGAGGCAAGGAATGCAGGCGAAGCTATTAATATCTGTAAAACCTATGGGGATAAGATAGACCTCCTATTAACAGATGTTATACTTCCCGGAACAAACGGAAAAAAACTCTCGAAGGAAATCCTGAAAATAATACCCCGTATTAAAATTATTTTTATGTCGGGATACACGGGTAATGCAATAACGCACTACGGTTTGTTGGATCCGGGTATTAATTTTATACAGAAACCCTTTACCATGCAAATTCTCACCCGTAAAGTAAGGGAAGTCCTGGATAAGAAGTAAGTTTCATTAAAGCCTGATTAAGAAAACTAAAGCTGAAAGAAAAGATTAAAGGATTGTTAGTAACTATTCAGCTCGATCCGGGTGATTGGACAAGCCATTAACATCTGTCATTAAGGCTTCATTTGCGGAGACTCCATTTTTTCTACAAGTAGAAATACAGCTTCTGATTCTACAGAAAAAATTGGTAACCAGCGGAAGCGGAAGCCAGACCCTGAGAATGGGCACTACAAATTCTGCCCGCCGGAAGGGGTTGGATTCCGCTGGAGCGGCTTTTTGGATATATCGTTTTCATCATCCCCCTAACCTCAACTGATTGAAATTCCTTTTGTGTTGTCGATCAATATAATTATTTCTTCAATCCTGGATCAAAATTTATTGAAAGAGGTTCACCGATTATAATATGCATAGAATCAGGATGATTAAAATTGAGCAAATAATTATTTCCATCTGGAATAATTACACTTGGAACTCTTAAAACAGGAGATTTCCGGTCTTTTACCCATCGATCCCCTACCCCCTGAGAAACCTTAGATACCGGCCTTACGTTCCACCCATCAAAAAGCTCGACATCTATAACAAGATCCGATTCAAAAGAAAGCTTGATGTAAACATATTCTTTAAGCAGATCGTATGACGGCAGATTCACGAAAATCTCAAGACAGCATAACGCCAGAGAATCTGAAGTATACAAGACCGGAACCCCCTGGCTATTCCAGCGGCCACCATAAAGCCGGGCTCCTTCGCCGTCAAAAACTCTGTGGGCATGTTTCTTTTTGACCAGGCGGTATGAAATAATCTCCATTAAGAAAAAACTCCATGTTCTATACGGCCTAACAGATTTTCAACCTCCCTTGCTCCAATTTCCGTTTTGGCAAATTCAAGCGGAGAAATATCACCCAAGCCGTATGCTTTTTCTTTCAGCCACTTTCTGGCAGGCTCAATATCGCCAAAAACATCCACCGCTTTTTTAAAAAGACGCTGAACCCGATAAAGCCTTTCAGATTCTTCAAAAGAAAATCTTCCCTTTTTCTTCCTGACTGCTAGTGTGCTTTTAGGGATCCTGATAACACTTGCCAGTTCTTTATCTGGTAAGCCCAAATCATTTCTGATTTTAGCAAAGACTGAAACAGGCAGCCCTTTCTCAATTACTTTAATTACCTCGGGGATACTTAACTCGGATTCTTGTATTAATGGGAATGTCATTTTTCTAACCTCAGTTAAAGTCTAAATATAGACTTATAATATTCCATAAATATATTT
>QILZ01000141.1 GCA_003233545.1 Spirochaetales bacterium | reverse complement strand
AGAATTAAGTTTCGAGGTCATTTGGCCTGCACATATCTCCGGTGTATTCTTTGTTTACGAAGAACAACAAGTTATTAATAACTGGTCAATATACTATGAGAATAATCCGGAAACCTCTATAAGAGTAAAGGATAAAGATTTTATTATACCGGAAATAATCAAGGCGGCTTAACATATGGATGAGAATAAGCAACCGGGAATCAATTTTAATAATATTATTATTCTGAAAGAAGTTACATTTAAAAGAGCTCCTAAAATCGTTGAAAAACCCGAACTTGGCATTAATTTCAATGTTATCCCTTCAATATCAGAGGACAAGATGTCCTTAACCCTTGTAATTATTACCACTCTTACAGAGAAAAAAGAACTATTTAGTCTTAATTTTTCTTTAATCGGCAATTTCTCTGTCATCGGAAATAGTGAGGATATGTCTCTTGATGAATTTGCAAAGGCCAACGCACCGGAATTGATGATACCATACGTACGCGAAACTATTTCAAATATTACTTTACGAATGGTTTAAAACCGATTATCATTCCACCTATTAATATCAGATCAATGGCAAAAAACGGCATCGATAGATTCAAATAAATAAGTGCCTTCAATGATACTTAGAATGGGATTTTTTAAACAAAGACAATCTTTACACCGGGCGTTACGATATGGTTTACAGACGGAAGATTAATTATACAGCCGTGGTTAATTTGCAAATCCAGGTTTAAATATCTTTGCATTTAAAGTATATTCTTATTGATTTTCCAAAAGGTTAAAGAAAAAAAATGACTGAAAAAATCTATGATTATATTGTAGTCGGCTCGGGTTTCGGCGGTTCCGTATCCGCCATGCGGCTTGCCGAAAAAGGATATAGCGTTTTAATACTTGAAAAAGGTAAGGAATTTCGGAATAAAGATTTCCCTGAAACAAACCTGAATTTCAGTAAATATTTCTGGGCGCCTCTGATCAAATGGTTTGGGTTTCAAAAATTAACTTTTTTCAGGGAAGTTTTTATCCTGAGCGGTGTAGGTGTCGGCGGAGGAAGCCTTGGTTATGCCAATACTCACATGTTCCCGCCGGATGATTTTTTCAATAATCCTGTATGGTCACATTTTAGAGATTGGAAAGAAATGCTTAAACCATTCTATGAAAAAGCCCGTTTTATGCTCGGTACAACTAAAAACATAACATTTAATCGTGCAGATGAGATACTTAAGGAAGTGGCAAAAGATATGGGGCGCGAAACGTCTTTCGGAGGCGTGGATGTGGGTATTTATTTTGGTGATACGGAGAAAGAGACCGATCCCTATTTTAAAGGTTTAGGGCCGAAGCGCAGGGGATGTGACGAATCTGCCGGATGTATGGTAGGCTGCCGCCAGAATGCGAAAAATACCCTCGATAAGAATTATCTTTTCTTTGCTAAAAAGTTCGGTGCGGATATCGAAGCAGAACGTACGGTCGAGCGCATAGAATATGAAGATAATCTGTATCATCTCCACACTCATTGCAGTACATCCCGGTGGAAACGCGGCAAAAGAAAATATACTGCCAGGGGGTTAGTGGTTGCAGGCGGAGTCCTGGGGACAATGGACTTGTTACTCAAACAAAAATACAGATACAAAACATTAACAGGTTTATCCGACAAACTCGGAGAAAATCTCAGAACCAATTCAGAAACCCTTTGCGGGGTTACGAGTTCGGGTGTAAAGCTAAATCACGGCATATCCATATCTTCCGTATTTAACCCGGACGATAATACGCATATAGAGATTGTTAAATATCCCGATGGTTCCAATACAATGAAATTATTTGCAACGTTAGCGACAAGTTCCGGGCCCCCGGTTATACGCATCATAAAATTATTCTTTCGTATTTTATCAAGTCCTTTAAAGTTTCTAAAGTTTATGTTTGATAAAAATTGGGCCAATAAGTCCGTGATCTTCCTTGTAATGCAATCGCTCGATAGTTCTATGAAGATGATCTATAAGCGGTTTCCTTTTACAGGTATCTCGATACGGAACAAAAAGGAAAACAGGGTTCCGGCATATATCGACATTGGGCAGCAGGTAATGCATAGATATGCTGAGAAAGTAAATGGAATACCTCAAAATGCACTTACGGAAGTGTTATTTAATATGTCGACAACAGCTCATATTCTTGGTGGCTGTCCGATGGGAAGATCGATAGATGAGGGTGTTGTTAATGAAAAATTCAAAGCATACGGATATCCTAATATGTACATCCTGGATGGTTCGATAATTCCGTGTAATCTCGGTGTTAACCCCTCTCTTACAATCACAGCTTTAAGCGAATATGCGATGTCCCTGATCGGTGAAAAAGAATCGCTGGACGATCAACTTAATGAAATTAAATAATCACTATAGCAATTATTTACAAAAACACTACCGCAATACCTGGTTTTGATAACACTTCTTGACCTGAAAGATATTTCCATTTCCAATTTATCGGAAAAAATGGGTCTGGATGGTTCAACAATGAGTAGAAATATTGGTCTGCTATACAGAAAAGGCCTGGTCGATAGGTTCAGAGACGAAGAGACGGACAGAAGAATTGTATATGTTAAGCTTTCCGAAGCCGGAAAAAAACTGCCAGGGATGTTCGGGATGGGTATAACAAATGGGCAGCCGGATTATGGAACCGGGTTAAGGCAGAATCCGGACCGGTTGTGGCAGAGGCTCTTAAGTCCATGATTCAGGGGATATAAGGAATTTAACAGGAAATAATAATGATAATTAAAACCATTTTTTTTATAATAAAGTGGTGCCTGAATTCAGTTCCGGGCATGACGTTAAACTGCCTGCTGATTTGTACTGCGGCAAAAGAGATAATATATCATCGACCGGATCTCTTCCGGGAACTGCAGCAAGTGTGGAAAACATGCTGCTTGCAGCTCATTCACTTGGATACGGCATTGTCTGGCTGGGGTTTCCGCCCATACTTCAAGCTGTAAAAGAGGTTATAGAAATCTCAGGTGATTTAATATGTTTACTCCCTGTAGGACTTCCTGCTAATAATCAAAATGAATATTTCGATCGTTCACGCAGACCTGTAACAGAAGTTGTAAAATATTATACCTGAAATTAATTCAAATTAAGCGAATAACCTGCCTTTGTGACCGGACAATATCCTCATTATTAGGAACTGCAAAAGGGATGTCTTCTCCTTTTCCTTCCTATCTGTCCGTTTGTTCAGCAGATCAGTTGGTGCAGAAACCAGGTGATGAGTTTGATGCGCTTCTAATCGCCATAATGTGTTCTTGCACGTTTGATATAAACAATCTTCTTCTCTTCAGAAACCGAGTAGATTATCCTGTCATAAATATTTAACCGTAAAGAATAATTTCCCTTCAAAG
>QILZ01000005.1 GCA_003233545.1 Spirochaetales bacterium | reverse complement strand
GGCTTTAGTAATAGCCTTCTGAGGACTGCTCTGCCCCAGTACAACGGCTTCCTGCATCTCTTTCAGAATTTTTGCTATCTCACCGCTGTTTTTTCCAGGCCAGGAGTGCCATGGGATGACCCTCGAAGCCTGATCGAGTACTACTTTGTAGTTAATATCCGAAGCGAATTCACTTTTCAAATCTCTAATTACATTCCGGTTTGCAGGTGTATACCCGCTGTTATCAGCCACATCCCTGCTTCCTACAGGACCAGCAATAAACCGGATAAACTTCCAGGCAGCATCCTGTTTAGCAGGATCTTTGGTAAACATCATGATCCCGTTACCTCCTGCGGGCACTATCGGCAGGCTGCCGTCAGGTGTTGGCATTGGAGCCATGCGCACCGGAAAGTTTGCCTGTTTAGGTGTATTTACCCTTTGAAAGCTTGAATCAATCCACATTCCAAGGTTTCCGGCTATGAAAGTCGACAGACCCTGGTTGGTTTTAGGCATCAGGTCATTACCGGTGAGAGATGCAATATACTCAAGAGCTTTCAGACCTGTACCATCATCGAAGGCGACTGCTGTTCCTCCCGGGTTAGACATTTTTCCTCCCAAATTGTTTACCATTGCCTGGAAAATCCAGTTACCGGTAATCTGCCAGCCCCAGTAAATGCCCATATGTCCCTTTGCTTTTAGCTTTTCTGCCGCATTTTTTGCTTCAGCCCAGCTTTTCGGAGGGCTGTTAACATCCAAACCTGCATCACCGAACAAATCCTCATTGATGAACATTACAGGTGTGCTTGTACCAATTGGAATAAGGTATTGTCTGCCTTTGTATTGACCCAGTTTCAACATTGCAGGGAACAGGTCATCCTTATTGAAACTCGAATCGGCATTAATAAAATTGTCCAGAGGCAAGCTTGCCCCACTTTCCACCATGGTACGTAGATAAGTATACCCCACCTGACCAACATCGGGCGGGTTGCCTGCTGCCAGGCTGAGAAGTATTTTCTGGGCCAGCGCTTCATACCCTCCTTTGGCTACCCCGACAGACTCTATGGTAATATTCGGATAGGCCTTTTCAAAATCCTTTATAATTGGGGAAATGTACAAAAGATGTGTCTGACTCGCATAGTGGTAAAAAGTCAGAGTAACCGGAGTTTTAGTGCCGGTCGCTACTTCTTTCTGTCCTGCAGCAAAAGAAAAGTTTAAAATCATACTTAGAATAATTAAAGATAGTATAATTTTTTTCATTTGTAACTCCTTTATTAAAGTGGGCTTTTGCTCGCTAAGCGAGCTTTTGTAATAGGATTCTATACCCTTAATTGATGTATGTCAAATTTTTTTTACTTTTATTTTCCAGGCTTTAATGAAAAATTGAACATATAATGGTGGTGTCTTTATGGGAGGAATAATATGTTTGTCAGAGTTAAACCTTAAGGGGGTTATAAATATCTACATAAAGCAGAAAACTCGCATGTAGGAAAAAAAGTAAAACGGCATGTATTATGTACTTTAGACAGATTGGATAGACTAACGGATTCCGATCAGATAGAAACTCTTGCAGAATCACTTTTATATTTTAGTAAAAAGCACAAAAAGATAAATATGTATAAGCAAGACCAATCGAAGGTCTCAAATGATGTCAATATTGAAAAGATCATAAGAATATCGAAGGAGACAAAGAGTTATGAGCAATATACAAAAGATAGGATTAAGTATCTGATGTTTAAATAGCAAGACATCATTTCGTGTTTTAAGTTTAACGCGACGCCTAACCGGTACTGCCCGACCATTGATTTATAATAAAGATGACAAAAGCAGGATTATACTATAGAATATCGGTACATGTGTACATGTTTATAAGAGGGACCGGATGGAATGAGGAGGAATAAAAGAAAATGTCAAATAATCTGTATATAACTGCAACCGAGGCGAAAAGCGGGAAATCGGCAATTTCTCTCGGAGTTATGGAAATGCTGATTAGAAAAATCGATAAGGTTGGATTTTTCCGTCCGATAATTAATGTCGGTACGGATAGGGGTAAAAAGGATGCCGATATCGAACTTATTACTTCTCATTTTAACCTGGATGTACCCTATGAACAGACCTTCGGCTATACATCAAAAGAGGCGAGCAATCTTATATCCATTGGCAAAGAGGAAGAATTAATTGAGGGGATAATCAGAAAATATAACAATCTTAAGGAACAGTACGATTTTATTCTTTGTGAAGGGACGGATTTCGCCAGCTCGACAGCAGCATTCGAGTTTGATATCAATGGAGAGATCAGTAAAAACCTTGGCAGCCCTGTGCTTCTGGTTGCCAATGTATATAAAAAGAGTATCGATGACACCATAAGATCCATCGAACTTGCGCTCGAGTCTTTAGACGAAAAAGGCTGCTATACTATAGCCACAATTGTTAACCGCACAAAAGCGGAGGATAATAATAATATAATTAAAATACTGAAACAAAAAGACCTTGCGAAAGATCAGCTTATATATGCTATTCCGAATGAAGAATTTCTCGGAAAACCGACCGTCGGAGAAATAGCTGATTTTATCAAAGCCGAAGTACTTTACGGTAAAGAACAGCTTAATCGGCATGTTTATAATTTTACCGTCGGAGCCATGCAGCTGCAAAACTTCCTGACAAGGATAGATTACGGTTCACTTGTTATTACTCCGGGTGACAGGTCGGATGTAATTGTTGCCTGTCTTGCGGCTGTCACTTCCAATCCAGCGGCCGATATTTCCGGACTCTGTTTAACGGGCGGGTTAAAACCTGCAGAACCAATCTGGAAACTCATTAAGGGATTTCCGACTGTTCTGCCAATTCTTTCGGTTAAGGAGAGCACTTTTCCTACAGCTATGAAGGTAAGTCAAATCCATTCGAAAATCTCACCGGATGATAATAAGAAAATATCCCGGGCCGTATCAGTATTCGAACAGAATGTGGATATCGACAGACTGGGAGAACGGGTTGTCACAAACCGCACCACGGCGGTAACACCAAAGATGTTCGAATATGAACTGGTTAAGAAGGCAAAGGCCCGGAAGAAACACATTGTACTGCCGGAGGGAGAAGAGGACAGGATTTTAGATGCAGCCGATGTTCTCCTCCAGCGGGAAATCTGTGATATTACTCTTCTGGGAAATAGTAAAATAATCCGGGAAAAGATTACTCAAAAGGGGCTCCGGATGGATAATCTGAATATTATTGAACCGGAAAAATCGGAAGTCTTTGATGATTATGTAAAGACTTATTATGAATTAAGAAAGCACAAAGCGATTACACTGGAAAATGCCCATGATGTTATGTGTGATGCCAATTTCTACGGGGCTATGATGGTTTACAAAGGAGATGCGGACGGAATGGTTTCCGGCTCTGTGCATAGTACGGCCGATACAATCCGGCCTGCACTGCAAATCATTAAGACCAAACCCGGCTTTTCTATTGTATCGAGCATTTTCTTTATGTGTCTCGATAAAGTACTGGTGTACGGCGATTGTGCCGTTAATCCGAATCCCAATGCACAGGAACTGGCCGAGATTGCATTGAGTTCTGCCCAGACAGCTAAGGCTTTCGGAATCGAGCCGGTAGTTGCCATGCTTTCCTATTCATCCGGAAAATCCGGAAAGGGAGAGGATGTA
>QILZ01000309.1 GCA_003233545.1 Spirochaetales bacterium | reverse complement strand
CAGATAAAGCTTAAAGAAGATATCGAAATAACTCTTCCCGAAGACCTTCTTGCTGTAAAGGAGTACAGGGCAAAAGTTTCCCTTGTACGTAAACTGACGCATGATATGAAAGAAATCAATCTCGATCTTATCGAGCCAAAAGAGATTCAGCATAGGCCGGGAAAGTACATTCAGATACAGGCGCCAGGTCCTGACGGGACTGTTTTCAGGGCTTATTCGATAAGTACTCCGGATTATGTAAAAGATAAGGTTCAGCTGATTGTTCGCTTGGTTCCAGGAGGTATTGCGTCCACTTATCTACATAATCTGAAGGAAGGGGATGAAGTTATGTTTACCGGTCCTTACGGGGAGTTCAGGATGTCAGAAAATCCTGGTACAGCCGTTTTGTGTATAGGAGGCGGAAGCGGTATGGCGCCCATTGCGAGTATAATCGATTCCATTTACAACAAGTGGCCGGAGAGAACCTGCTACCTGTTTTTCGGATGCCGCACTACAGGGGATGTGTTTTATCTTGATAAATTTAAAAAGATGGCGGAGAAATATCCGAATCTTAAGGTTTGCTATGCACTTTCCGATCCCCTTAAGGAGGATGAGGATTGGGACGGGGATACAGGTTTTATTCATCTCTCTGTTGATAAGCGTCTTCCGAAAAATCTGGACCTTCAGACTTTTCTCTGCGGTCCTCCACCGATGATAGAAGCTGTACAGGAAGTATTAAAGAACAAAGGATATAATCCGGAAGATGCATTTTACGATAAATTCTAATTAAAAGAGAGGTGTCGTTTATGTCAATTGTCAGTATTGGTGACCTGGTGGATCGTGCCGGGAAATTTGAAAGGAAGCTTGAAAGCTATTATTCGGATATCCGTGATAAATCTTTGAATAAGGGAGTTAGGCTCCTTACATACTACTTAAGCCGCCATCGCCGGCATCTCGAAGAGGTTATAAAGGGTTTTAATAATGAGGCAATTACCCGTATTTTTAATGTCAGGCTAAAATACGATATCAATTTTAATCCTGATGATAATTTTGATTTAATCGAAAAATCCATAGAAGAGATTACCGGAAATGAGCTTCTTAAAGAAGCATGTGCTTATGATGAAGAACTTGTTAAACTGTATAAAAATATTCTTAAACAGCCCCTCGGGGAAGAGGCAAAACTATTTATCGAGGGTCTCCTGCGCCTCGAGGAAAAGGACATAGTTATGATGAAAAAGATGATTGCAATGGATTACTTTTAAAAGAGTTGGTTTAATCGAATGGCCGTATTAGAATTATTCACCAAAGAGGAAGAGTTAAAGGAAAAGCCCGTTTCGGAACAGGTGTACCTTGGAAGTACCGTTCTTCTTCATAATGCATACTGGTTTATCAGGGTACGGTGGTTTGTAGTTAGTATATTTGTTTTAACCGGCCTGGCGGGTAATCTTGCATCAGGTATCCTGACAAATATTGGTGTTGTTCCCCCTGTTAAATGGCCGTGGTTTTTATCCGCTGTTCTTATACTTACAAATATATTTTTCAGTATTCATGTTCACAGGTTAAATGAAGATTCCCGAAGAGGCGTCGAAGTAAATATCTGGTTACAAATCATAACGGATCTAACGGTTATTACAGTTATGGTTTACATGATAGGAAGTACAAGTACATTTATCGCCTTTATCTATATCTTTCATATTGCCCTGGCATGTATTTTCTTCCGGCCCCTTGGAAGTTTGGTTGTAACATTAATAGCTTCCGGTATGTATATTGTTGATGTTATCCTGGAAATTACGGGGGTATTGCCTCCACGCAGTATCATAGCAAATAACTTGATAATCGGGAGAGAAACACCGTTTATTGCCCTGGTTAATGCCGTGACTGCTGTTTTTATATGGCTTATTGTATGGTACCTGGTATCTAACCTGTCAAGGTCTGTCAGAATGCAAATAAAAACTTGTTAAAGGCTAACCGCGAAAAGACCATGCAGGTTCTTGTTACAACACATGAGTTAAAAAGCCCTTTCTCTGATATCGAGACTCTCATTATGGTTTTAAAGTTCAAGTATTGGGATGAGATACCGGAATCCGTACGTGAGATCATCGGTAGAATCGAGGCGAAATCACATATGCTGCGGGAGAGAATAAGCGAAATACTGATACTCGGGAATTTAAGGATAAAACCTGCCGATAAAGCGGAAGTGACCTCTGTAGATATTAAGGAGATAATAGGTTCTGTTTTAGAAAATGTTAAAGAAGAGGCAGAGAGACGTAAAATTACCGTTAATGTCGATGTTCCTCACAGGGCTGTTAATGGAAACAAGGAGCACCTTAACATACTCTTTTCTAATTTGATTATGAATGCTATTGTATATTCTCATGAGAATGGAGTTGTCGATGTGTATACGGAACTTCATGGGGACGAACTGCATTTATACGTTTCAGATCATGGAATCGGAATAAGAGACGATGCACTTCCGCATATCTTTGATGAATATTTCCGCACTACCGAAGGGGTAAGGTTTAATAAGAGGTCTACAGGCCTCGGGTTATCAATTGTTAAGGAAATTGTAAAAAATCATAAATTTGGTATAAAGGTAAAAAGTGAGCTCAATAGAGGCACAACCTTCGAGATAATTATTCCGGAAAGTAAAAATTTAATTGGAAAAGAGGACTAAATTATGCAGAAGATATTAATTGTCGATGATGATG
>QILZ01000196.1 GCA_003233545.1 Spirochaetales bacterium | reverse complement strand
ACTGTAAAAACAGCGGTAATACTTTTCTTGAACATTGTAAATCTCCTTAATAATGAACACATGATCATATGTTCATATTATCATAATATATAGCATCTTTAAAAACCTGTCAAGATTATTTTAATTTTATTTAAAAGCAAGCCTCAGAAGGGGTTATATTGAGACATTAGAGAGTTAATATATTACTATTGTGTAGAGAGCCGGTTTAATTCCAGCCTCCAAACGGATTGTCTGCCCGCTATTGCATTATCATTATTCGGGAGAAAATGATGGATATTAGTTTCTTTCTTAAGGGTCTCATCATTGGCTTTTCGATTGCTGCACCTGTCGGCCCCATCGGTGTATTGTGCATACGCCGAACATTGGCCGGAGGATATACATCCGGTTTTGTCTCCGGCCTGGGCGCTGCTACCGCCGATGCAGTCTATGGATGCATTGCCGGATTTGGCCTGACTGTTATTTCTAACTTCCTGGTCGGTCAGCAGGTATGGTTTCGCATTGCAGGCGGTATGTTTCTCATTTATCTCGGTTTTAAAACTTTCCTGTCCCTGCCTGTGAAAAAGGCAGCTTATGCCAGGGGAAGCGGTCTTCCGAGTGTTTATGGTTCTACGTTTTTCCTGACGCTGACAAACCCGGTGACTATCATCTTTTTTACGGCGATATTTGCCGGTCTGGGACTGGCAGGCACAAATGGGAATTATGCGTCGGCCGGAGTTTTAGTCTTGGGTGTTTTTATAGGCTCGACTCTCTGGTGGTTTATTCTAAGCGGTAGTATCGGTGTATTCAGGGCGAAATTCAACCATAACGGATTAAAGTGGATAAATAGAATTTCAGGAGCAGTCATTACAGGGTTTGGTTTATTGGCGCTGCTGAGTTTAGTAAGATAAATTTTAAAGATCTTTTCGACAAAGAAAATCATGGAAATCGTAATGTATACTTTACATTAAACCGCCGAGGACCGCCGTATAAAAAATCTCTCGAGCGATGCTGTTTCCGTATTGACCAATTGGTATTAAAATGGTATTTTTAGTCCAAATTAAATAGATGAGGGTATTAAAGATGAAAATTTCGCTCAATGCCGATATTGCGGGAAATGATTTTGAAAAATTGTTCGGGTTATGCGAGGGCCTCGGTATCCGTGATGTAATATTATTTTTGGATCAAAATATTTATGATTCTGAAAATGATATTCTTTCGGATAAGCTTCTCGGAGAAAAAATTGATCTGTTGAAACGCGGAGGACTTAATGTTCCGGTTGTACAGTTTCCTTTGCTGCCTTCGAATATTTTTATAGGTGAGGCACCGGATAAAATGACTAAATTTTGTGATAATTTGAGTATTGCCGCAGATGCGGGTATCCGGACTGCGGTTATCTTTCCCTGGCCGGAAGCTTCGGCCAATCATGAGGAAAACGAAAAGCAATGGGATAGATTTATAAACGCCTATAGCCGGGTCGTTAAAACTGCGGAAGATAAAGGGCTGCGTTTAGCTACTCACGGACACCGTTTACGAAAATTCCTTTTGCATGACTGTAACAGCTACGAAAGACTTTTTAAGGAATTGCCGTCAGCAGCGAATGGTTTTACCTTCTGTATGGGCTGTCTTCATTATACCGCCGATAATTTTAAAAAATGTATTAAAGAATTGGCAGATAGAATATTCCTGGTACATGTACGTGACCTGGTAAAGAAAGGTAATGAAGAAATCGAAGAGGTACATCTCGGAGAAGGTGAGGTTAATATCATCGAAGCTATAAATACACTAAAAGATATAAATTATAAAGGGCTTTTATTTGTCGAACATATACCCCGGATACCATGGGAAGGAAATAAGGAACTTATTGCTCAGGTTCAGGCAATAGGTTTTATAAAAGCACTGCTGAAAAACAAATAGTATATTGACCTTTGCTGTTCGTACTATAATTTGTAATTACAAGGAGAGGAATATTATGATCGATGTAAATAAACTAATAACCTGTAAGGAAAATCTGCACTTTAAAGAGGTAGCAGCCGGAGCTTTGCTGGGTAAATTTGATGAAGGAATTAATCCTGAACATTCAAGTTTTCAGTTATTAGTGTTATCGGAATATGCTGCTGTGCCTGAACACGGTCATCCTGATAAGGAAGAATTTCAGTATGTAGTCTCCGGCAGCGGGGAAGTTTTAATTGCAGGACAGAAGGTGCCGGTTAAAACCGGTAGTATGATTGTAGTATGATTTTTATTCCGGTTAATATTAAACACTCCATAAGAAATACGGAAAAAGAGGAAATGAAAGTTATGGAAGTTTATGCAAAATAAAAACGATTAATTCCGGTGTTATAGACAGGGAATTGGGATATGGCTATTTATTTCCCGGACTGGCCGGGAGTCTGAACCCGGAGGCACCGGTTACTATAGGTGTTACTGTACTCGACCGGGTTGAATATGTAGGGGATCTTGTAGATTTGATCAGCTTTCATTGCTATGAGACCGATCCGGAAAAGTGGAAATTACTGTTGAAGAAAGCCGCTCGATATGCAGAGCTTAAGGGCAAGCCGGTCCTCTTAACCGAATGGGGATACCCTGCCTGGTGGACGGTAGTTTCGGCAGGAAGATTAATAACAGATGAGGGCCAGTCTGAATTTTATGAGAAGATTGTGCCGCTGCTTAAGGAGTCGAAGACCGGCTGGTATCTTTTCGACCCGATTAGGGGGTGCAGTCCCTTTGCCCATATAAGTGTTCTTAAATCCAATGGAGACAGGCGCCCGTCGGTATTAGTGGTAGAGAAATACCTGGGAAAAAAACCGGTCAGGTAATTCACATACACTGTATGCTTGAAATATTTATCATAACAACCTACCATTATATACACAGAGAGTTAACCATGAAAATATCAGGCGTACCGTTGTTCGGTCTGCTGTTTACAGCTATTTTTCTATCGGGATGCGGATCGGGAACGGGGCCCGATTCCATCAGCTCCAGAAGCAGCAGCTTACCGGTTGAAAGCATCATGTCATATTGTACGAAATGCCATACATCCGAAAAATCTCTCTCACTCGACCCGCTGGCGACCAACGGAGAAGGGACATCCGGAAAGCACGATGTACATGTAAACACCAGGGGAATAAGCTGCGAAAAATGCCATTACGGATATTCGAACAACGAAACTCACATGGACGGAAAACTGGAAACGGATGATCCTTCGGTTGTTCTTGTTCATTTTGACGATACGAATCCTTCGGGCAAGTGGATAAACGACACAGGAGGTGGCACGGGAAGCTGTGCTTCCTTAAGCTGCCATG
>QILZ01000002.1 GCA_003233545.1 Spirochaetales bacterium | reverse complement strand
CCTATCGGTGTAATAATACCGCTGTGCGCAAGTCCTAATGTCGCGATGTCGTAACTCTGAAAAACCTGGGGTGCATTCCCCGCCTTCGATGCGGCTTTTACTTTATTCAAGGTATCATTGTACCCGCCGGTATATTGAACTTTTACTTTTATGTTGGGGTTCGCCTTCATAAAATCATTCACAATACCCTGAATAAGATCGATTCTTGACCCGCCCATTGCATGCCAGAATTCTATTGTCACCGGACCTGTTATTTTATTTCCCGTTTTCTTTTCCTGTGTACCGCCTGCAAATACAAATGCAGCAGTAAGGAAAAGAATTAAAAAAATCAGTACTGATTTTTTCATATATTAACCTCCTGATATTGTTATTAATTGTATTAAATCATACATCTTTTTGGTTGTCAATTAATTTATTTGAATATTTTTGATTGTTTTTAGTTATTTTGGTTATTTATTCGTTATTCATAAGCAGCCTTTTGATAATTATAAGCCTTTATAATTATCAACTAATGCATTTTACATTTCTTTTACAATCAGGAGATCAATTTTCCTGTATAATTTATCGTAAATAAAGCAGTATAAGCTTTAGTACTAAGTTTAAGGAGAATTGTACGATGTATGATAATAGAAGAGCATCTTTAGAAACACCGGGAGAGGAGAACGATATGACAACTGTAAACGAAATAATGCATGACCGGATGGAGCATGCGGAGAGAATGCCGGAATTAAGAATCGGAGATTTAACAGCAAGAGTACCTGTCATTCAGGGCGGTATGGGAGTCGGAATATCGTTATCCGGCCTTGCCTCCGCAGTTGCGAATGAAGGAGGTATCGGAGTTATAGCATCCGTTGGAATTGCCATGCTTAAACCGGAGATTCGAAACTTCAGAAAACGGAATCTGGAACAGTTAAGAGCGGAAATACAAAAAGCAAAAGCTATGACGGATGGTATTATCGGTGTAAATATTATGGTTGCTCTTACCGATTTTGCAAAGCTGGTAATGATATCATTCGAAGAAGAAGCAGATATAGTGTTTTTGGGGGCAGGTCTGCCGTTAAGAATTCCTCAGATTGTAACACCGGAGCGTCTCCGGGAAGGAAAAACAAAAACCGCAGTGATTGTTTCATCCGACAGAGCCGCAGCAATCGTACTTAGATCATGGGCGAAATACGACTGTGTTCCCGATGCGTTAGTGGTGGAAGGTCCGATGGCCGGCGGACATCTCGGATTTAAAAAAGCACAGATCGATGATATTCAGTATAGCCTGGAGGAGATATTTCCCGGGGTAATAGCGGCTGTTAAACCATTCGAAGATCAATTCGGTAAAGAAATACCTGTTATTGCTGCAGGCGGTATCTATACAGGCGATGACATCCGTAAGTATCTCGACTTAGGCGCCAAGGGAGTGCAAATGGCAACACGTTTTGTAACAACTCATGAATGCGATGCGGATATAAAATTCAAAGAAGCGCACGGAAAGAAGATATTACCATAATCCAGAGTCCTGTGGGTCTTCCGGGAAGAGCCATAAACAACGCTTTTCT
This sequence comes from Spirochaetales bacterium, assembly GCA_003233545.1. Taxonomy (GTDB): domain Bacteria; phylum Spirochaetota; class Spirochaetia; order SZUA-6; family SZUA-6; genus SZUA-6. The sequence goes on along the minus strand of QILZ01000002.1, from coordinate 2,151 downwards.
CGAAGACGTAAAAGCCGGCCAGAAAAAGCCTTTTCACTGTCCATGGAAATGCCTTGCAACCTGTGATTTCAGAACGGCCCCGTACTGTATTGCCCAGGCTTTAGTGAATGCACAGCAGGGAAGGCTGGATGATGGTTTCGTTTTTGCCGGTGCAAATGCTTACAGAGCTACTAAGATTACTTCGGTACATGAAATATTTAAATCTCTTACCGAAGAATATGCGGCTTCCATACTGCAGCTTCAGGCGAATTGAACCTTTTTCCCCGGGAATAAATAGCAGACCGTTTCATGAATGCTCCTCTTATGCTTACATATTTTATAAGCCTTTTAAGTATTCAATTCTGCTGTTTTCTAAGCAATAATTTTTCTCTTATTTCACCGATATAACCCGGCAGCATTATAGCAACAATTAATAAGAAACCAATTACAATATTCATTACCTTACCGGGTACATTAACGAGCCCCATTCCAAACTTCAGAAACCCTATTAAAAAAATACCAATGATCACGCCGGCCATATTCCCCTTACCGCCTGTAATTGCAATGCCTCCGAGTACAACAGTTGTTATGATTTCCAGTTCCCATCCATTGGCAATATTAGGACGGGTACTTCCGATTCTCGATGTCAGCAGTATTGCTGCAAGCCCCGACATCATACCATTTAATATAAATAATAAGAGCCGGATATTATTCACATTAATCCCCGAGAATCTGGCTGCCGTGGAATTATTACCGATTGCGAAGACTTTTCTGCCGAATGATGTTCGATGAAGAATAAATCCGAAAAGAACAGCTAAAAAAATAAAGAGTACAAGTTCAAAGGGTATAGCAGTATTACCCACATAACCCTGACCAAAGTAGCTGAAACTTTTCGGATATTTCGTGTATGCCTTATCTCCCAGCGCAGCATAGGCAAGACCTCTGAATAACGACATACTGCCGATTGTAACGGCAATAGCCGGTATCCGGAAACGGGTTATTATAATACCGTTAACGAATCCGGCAATTAAACCTGTTCCAAGGCCAATAACAATAAGCATTACTGTCTGTGCACCATGTGCGGATGCCATCCCCATAAAAAGTGAAGACAGAGCAATAATACCCGCAACCGATATATCAATATCTCCGTAAAGAATAACAAACGCCATGGAAAGGGCAATGACTGCTTTTTCCATAAAATTAAAGGTAGTGTTCATGATATTAAAATAATCAAGAAAATACGGGGACAGAGTCGAATTAACAATGATTATAAATACAAACAGCGAAAACAGGATTACCTCCCATTTTGTGAGTGTATTAAGCAAAAGATTAGAAAATGAATACTTCTTGTCTTTTCCCTGTGATCTCATTTATATAACCTCTGCCGGATTTTTATTTTTCGAAACAGGGACATCTGCGTCCGTTTACCTACCAACGTATTAACTATAATAGCGGTAAGAATCACAAAACCCTGTATCGCCATTTGATAAAAGGGAGATAAATTGATAATGGGAAGAGCATTATTTACAATCCCCAAAAAAATTGCCCCGAGGAGTACCCCTATAGCGGAACCTGAACCTCCCATTATACCGACACCGCCAATAACACACGCTGCCACAGTCTGTAATTCGAAACCCATGGCAGTATCATTCTGCGCCGAAGCGTATCTCGAAACCCATAACAGACCGGCTAACCCGACAATCATTCCGCTTACCGCATAAACAAGGTAGCTGATCTTTTTTATATTAATACCAACATACTGCGCAGCTATTCGGTTCCCGCCCATACCGTAGATTTCTCTTCCTGTTTTTGTATATTTTGTAAATATGTAAAAGACAACCGTTATAACAAGGGCAAAAAAGATTATATTTGTTATTCCGAAGAGTGTTCCTCTCGGAAGATGCCTGAAAGCCGAAGTCATTTCATCCGCACTTACCCACTCCCCACCGCTTAAAACAAAAACAAATCCCCTGTAAATACTCATCGTTCCGAGTGTTGTAATAATGGGAGGAATACCGGCTGCCGACACCAATATTCCGTTAAAAGAACCTAAAATAAACCCGATTGCAAGGGCAATCAGGACAATTATCAGAATAGGTATATTATGATAATATTGATTCAGCATCGCAACACTCATGCCCGTAAGAGCCATCCCTGATGCTACGGAAAGGT
>QILZ01000241.1 GCA_003233545.1 Spirochaetales bacterium | reverse complement strand
TAAGCGTTCTGTTCTTTTTGTACCTGCCTAAACTGAAAATGGAAGATAACGAGAGAACATGGTTTTTAAAAGAAGATCCGACACTGAAAAACTATGACGAGCTTAAAAAGACCTTTATCGGAGCCGAATTTGCCGTTGTTGCTTATAAATCGGATAATCCTTTCAGTGAACCGGAGATAACCTATCTTTCCCGGCTGTCGCAGAAATTAAAAAAAGTACCTTATATAAATGATGTCATAAGCTTAACGACAGCGGATGATATTACAGGAACCAGTGAGGGATTGGAGATTAAGCCGCTTGTCGGCAAAGCTCCTCTGTCCGGCAGGGATATTTCACAGTTAAAACAAAGAATCAATCTGAATCCCTTCTTTAAAGGAAATCTTATTTCCGATGACGGCAGCACAGTGGGAATAGCATTGTCATTTAAAATACCTGATAAAAAAAGAACAGGCGATTACTCTCAGAGAATTACCGAAAGTATCAAAGATATTCTGAGCAAAGAGCACAAAAGGACAGGAAGAAAATTTTACCTTGGCGGCGGGCCGACAACGGATGCCCAGTTAGGTATAATTATGGAAAAAGATATGAACAAATTCTTCCCCTTATCGATGCTTATTGTAGCAGTAATGCTGTTTTTAGTATTCAGAAGGCTGCCTCATATTCTTTTCCCTTTGATCACCGTTGTACTTGCCCTGATATGGACCCTGGGGTTAAAAGGCTTGTTGAATTCACCGATAACACCCGTCTCCACAACACTTTTTGCTTTGATATTAGTCATAGGAATAGCGGATTCCATACATATTATAAGTTACTACGGTTTATCGTTGAACCGGCTCGGAGAAAAAAAACAGGCCATTCTGGAAACATACCAAAGGGTGGGCAAACCTTGTCTGTTTACCTCTGTTACTACTGCAGTGGGGTTTTCTTCCCTCAGCTTCAGTTCCATACCGGCAATAAGAAATTTGGGTATATCTGCCGGTTTCGGGATAATGAGTGCTTTCATCCTGTCGATGATTTTAGTCCCTATCGGAATGCTGTTATCAAAGGCTCAGCCCGAAGCAAAAGGGCGGGAAGAGCACAGGCTCATACAGAATATGCTTAAGAGAATCAGTGTGTTTAATCTAAAGTATCCGAAACAGATACTCATCGTAAGTATTTTAGTTATCCTGGTTATGGGAGCGGGTATTCCAGGAATATATGTAGAGGGTTCGCTGCGTGAATATGTAAAAAAGAATACCCCTTTAAGAAAAGGTGCGGAGTTTATGGATAAAGAACTGGGCGGTACATCCAGTACCGAGGTTATTATTAAAGGGAAGCCGGATGCTTTTGAAAATCCTCTGATCCTTAAAAAGATTGAAAATCTGCAGAGACTGGTAAAAAACAGCCCGGGCGTTACCGGTGCGTTTTCCATGGTCGATTATATCAAGCTTATCAACAGGGCGCTTCATGACAACGACAAAAGTTATTTTGATATTCCTGCAAAAAGAGAAACAATCGCACAGAGCCTGCTTTTGTATGAAATGTCCGGAGGGGAAGGAATTAGTCATTATGTAACCATAAATTACGATACGGCCAGAATTTCCGTAAGGACGAAACAGACAAGCACAAAGGAGAGAAAGGCTTTATTGGATGAGATAAAAAGATATACGGATAAAAACTTTAATGATTTCACTGTAGAAATTACCGGGTGGAACGTTCTGCTGGATAAAGTAACCAGCCGTATTGTCCTTACCCAGATTAAAAGTTTAGGATCGGCTTTCCTGGTAATTATGGGTCTGATGATGCTGTTATTCGGATTTAAGGGAGGGCTTGTCAGCATGCTGCCGAATATATTCCCTATAGTATTCGTACTCGGTTTAATGGGATGGGCCGGATTTCATTTGGATGTCGGTACGGCAATCGTTGCTTCCATAGCCATAGGAATAGTAGTGGATGATACAATACACTTTTTTTTCCATTTCAGGCAGGAATTCGATATAACCGGCGACAGGGAACTGTCCATGAAAAATGCTCTCCGAAATGTCGGCGGAGCGATTTGTTTTACATCCGTAATGATGGTTGCGGGGTTTTCTGTCTTTCTCCTTTCTGAAATGAGCATCCTTTCGGCTTTCGGAATACTTTCCAGCGTCGCCATTATTTTGGGAGATTTATTTATCGGTCCTGTTTTGCTTACAAGGTTTAATGTTTTTAAAAAACGGGAGAAAAGAATTAATACGGAAGTTAAATTAAGGAGGTAACACCATGACATCGATTAAAAATATTTTAGAAGGAGGAATAAAATGATACGGATTTATGTTGCAATTGGAATTTTAATAGGTATCCCGGTAATACTGGGCATATATGTTTTTCCCGGGATAAAAAAGACGTATGATAAAAAGGGAACATATACTAATAAGCTTCTGTCTCTTTGGTATTCTATGTGGGCATTTCACCATATATCATTGGCATTGGCATCATTCTATGGTGTATGGCCGGTACCGGTCGGCAAAACATTTGCTCTTACAGGAGGCTCGATCTTATTTATAATCGGGGTAATTATTCTGCCAATGGGAATGATCGAGTTTCGTTCATTGCGCAGGTCGACAGGACAGGATATTTCGAAGCTTATCACAACAGGAATATACAGGTGGAGCAGGA
>QILZ01000104.1 GCA_003233545.1 Spirochaetales bacterium | reverse complement strand
TATCGACCCCTTTGTTCCTGTGCTTCTGTGATACCCCGAATATAAGAATTCTCGCTTTATTTATTGTTTTTTTCTTAAAAATAAGGCGGTACAGCAGTTTTAATGACAAATTTCCGTTTAAACCTTTAAAGAGCTGATTAAAATCCGGAATACCGACGACAAGCCCTGCTGGTTCGTCTTTTACAAAACCGAGCAGGACAAGACCGGGCTCTGCAAATGATTTGAGTGATTTTACGAGAAAACGGATACCATCTTCATCCGGAGGCAGAAAATCTCCCCAGTTCTCGACAAGCTCCGGCGTAAATGTATCATCGACGATTTTTTTTATCACTTTTATTTCCCTGTCGATCTTTTTAAAATCGAAGGGGCGTATTGTTATGCCGAACCTGCCTCTGGTTTTTGCTGCAAGGCGGGTAAAACGTTCGGGAAAACCCTTATCCTGTTTAAGCCGGAGGGCATACAGAGTATTGTACCGTATAAAACCGTACTTTTCGTAAAAATCATTGTAATACGGGGGATTCCAGTTTGTAAGGAAATAGGGAGGTTCATCAAACCCGTCAGTTAATGTGCCACTGAAGTTATCTTCACCGTCCGGAGGAAGCGGACCGCGGATAAGGGAAATATTCCAGCCCTTAAATATCTCCATCGCCCTGTCTGTGAGAGCCTTAAAAATCTCATAATTTTCTTCAAAGTCGAAAAGGGAAAATGCTCCTTCGCGTTTATTGAGCGTTTTAATAAAATTATTCGAATAACCTATAAGGATTCTTCCTGCCGGAATTCCATTGCGGAAGGCTATCAGAAGGATCATTTCTCCGTCGGAAAAGTAGGGGTTCTTCGTTTTTATCAGTGTATCCCGAACAAGAATAAAAGGAGTCGTTATAAAGGGTGTATTACGGCCGAATAATGTACTTGGAAGATTTAAAAATACTTTCTTTAATCTCTTTGTATCAGCCTGCACGACATCGATCATAGGTGAATTATAAATCCATTTTAAGGAAATGTACAACTTTAAAAAAACAGGAACATGATATACCTGCCCGTATCGGCTATTGTTCTTCTTAAGAATTCATTTGTCCAGCGTTCGGTTTAATGTACAATCGATTCTGCGTATTCTCTGATGATAAAATAGCCGAGAGACACATGGGGAGCATATCAGGATGTCGATGTTTTTACACCGAACCGGACTTGATATTCCCCCATAAGCTTCCTTCGCTCACGTTTGATATTACGAGGTATTTTTTGGAATCTTTATCCGCCGGTTTTAAACGGGCTGCCAGAACATTGGTTCCCCATATTGATTAATGGTATTTTTTACTTATACGGATGCTCGATACCGGAGAATGTAAGATTATTAAACCGGTTTTAAACAGCCGGATGTATATGTATAAGTAAGAAGGAAGATACGCTATATCGGGTTTTCATTTAAGAGTTCAAAAAAAACGACATGGTGCATTAAGCTTACTCTGTAATACGCTGAACGAATATGGAGAAATTGATTTGGGGTTAAATCAGCACAGGCTTGTCATTGGTATTCGGGAAAAATAATGATTTTACTTCATAGAACGGGTTCCAAAGTAAGGAGGACCGGCGGGTTTTGCTGAAGAAAAGAATATCATCCTCGGATGTAGCGAAGCGAGGAGAGCTGGTGTTTCAAGAACAACCGTTTCATTTGTCCTGAATAATACTCCCGGTAAGCAGATATCGGAGGAAACAAGGCAGAAGCTGAGTTGAATTATATGCCTAATAAAGTTGCCCGTGAACTTGCAATGATAAAGTATAAAGATATCGGTTTCAACTTATTCTGCAGCCTGTTAAAATAGGGGAGGCGGATTATCTGCAGCTTGCCAGAAAAAATAAAATAGACGGAATCATGCTTGTTAATACCTATTACCGGGACAAAGGCCTATTAGGTTTGATAGCTGAAAATTTTCCTCTTGTTGTCATCGGGAAGATGGAGAATAAGAATATTGCCCAGGTGGATATTGATAATTTTTCCGCTGCCGGCGAGGTTGTTAATTATTTATCCGATCTCGGCCATAAAAAGATCTCGATGATTATACACGGACCCCTTGCTTATTATGCTGTAAAAGGCAGGCTCGAAGGATATAAAAAAGCCCTGATAGAAAACGAAATTCCCGTAAGAGAGGATTATATTGTGCAGGGAAATTTTTCGGAAGAAAGCGGTTATATGGCGATGCAGAAACTTCTTTCTTTAAAAGACAGACCTACGGCAGTTTTTGCGGGTAATGATTTAATCGCATACGGCGCTATTCAGGATATAAAAGATAAAGGGTTTTCTATTCCGAAAGATATTTCGGTTATAGGGTTTGACGATGATTTGTTTTCGCGTTATCAGCAGCCGCCTCTTACGACAATGAATCTGCCTGCATCGGGGCTTGCTGAATCGGGATAAAGCAGAAACCGGATTTTTCCGAGACCTTTGTAAATTTGTTAAAGAACAAAAAGCGAGTATAAAAGAAACTTGACAAAATAAAATGGACAGGCAATTGATGATGAAGTGATACGTATGGTAAAGATGCGTTTTTTAGATGGGAGAAAGTATTTTGTTCAGAAAGAGATAGGGAGGATTATAGGTGTATCACGGCATGTAATCGGCCGGGAAATGGCAGGTATATCATAAAGAGAGCTTGTTAGTGCATTACTCTCCGGTGAATGGGATAAATCAAAGATTACACAGGAATTGTTAGACAGACTTGCAGAGATAGTTGTAAAAAATCTTTTTTGTTTGGATTTTAAGCAAATGGATGTCAGGAACTGATAATGCTGATGCGTGAGAAAGCGTGTAAACATATACCTGAAGTCTTTATGGAGGCTTTGTATTGACTGCAGAACTAAGTAACCGAGTTTACGAGGCCAGCTGAAGCGACAAGTTCGCTTCAGCGATAAACTTCTTTTCGGTGGCCAATTTTCACGATCCATACAGTAAGTTGATCATCCTGAATTGAATAGACGATCCGGTATCGTCCCTGTCGCAGTCGATACCTTTCTTGTCCGGTCAATTTTTCGCTGCCTGAAGGGCGGGGATTTTCTTTAAGGGTCTTAATCCGATTGAGGATTCTCTTCACGTCCTTTTCCGGAATGCCGGAAAAATCCTTCTCCACGGATTTTCTGAAAAGTATCCTATATCCGGCCATCTTTTTTAAGCCTTTTCACCATTTCATCATAGCTGATCAAAGGTTCATGCGCTCTTTCATCAAAGGCGAAAAGGTCCTCGGCATCTTCGGCAAGGGCTTCTTTAACGGCCTCGTTTACAAGCTCAGATATTGATCGGGATGTTTCAGCGGCTTTAAGGCGTAACGCTTTATGCAAGTCGGCATCAAAGTAGATAGTAGAGCGTTTAGTCTGTGTTGCCATACTATTGCCTCCATATATTTTGTAACATTATAGCAATATAACGTTTTTACGTCAAGATGCTTTTTAAAGGCGAATGCTCCGGATGAGAGACCTTTGCAAATTTGTTAATACTTAAAAAGGGATTAAAATCGGATAGAAAGGACATCATTCCGGTTCCTCCTTGCCTACAACCTGTGACGGTAAAACCCTTATTTCCACATCTCTGTCTCGGCCTCATCCATATCACCCGAATCTTTACCATTACTTCCGTTTCAAAAACATACATACCGGATTTTTCTCCGGTGATTAAAAAACCGGGAATCTTCTTGACATAAGAGTAAATTGTATTATACTAATATTGTATTAGTACATTAATACAATTGTTTGACATTACGGCTTGCGGTCAGGGTTTGCAGCCGGGGCTCCCAGTCAGGGACTTGCGCCGCCGGCTGTTATTCGGACACAAAGCATACGAATAACGTATAATGTTAAACGTATTCTTTAATACGAAGGAGAGGGTTTTTGAGTTCGGAAAACGTTCTTCGGTTTTCACTCGATCCGGG
>QILZ01000275.1 GCA_003233545.1 Spirochaetales bacterium | reverse complement strand
TTCATAATAATGTTGAGTTTACGAGTTGAGGGGTTGGGGAGTTAAGGAGTTAAAAAATTAAAATTTCCTGAACTCCACCACTCCTGAACTCGTTAACTCTCTTCTTTAGTTTCTTATCTTGAAGGCATCGTGAAACTCACGACTCTTTTTTAGACGGGATTTCCTGGATTTACTGGATTTCTTTTAAAACTGATTCTATCTTTTTGGGTCGTATCCTGTTAATCATGTTAATCCTGTCTGAGAAAATTCTTGTCTTTTAGCTGGAGACTTTCAAGACAAAGACTGAAAAACTCTTTCTTTTAGACGGGATTTACATGATTTACGGGATTTCTTCTTTACAGATTCAGGATAAAACCAAAACTACTTGGATTTACAGGATTTTCTCTTTTAAAGGAAATAATTCTTTTTTTGGTTTTATCCTGTTAATCATGTTAATCCTGTCTAAGAAAATTCTTTTTTTTGATCGGATTACTTATGGAAATTGTCTGACAATGTGCGGCCCTACCATCTTTACAATACTCCGAGGCATCAGTTTCCAGCATGATTCAAATATCTCTCTCTTTCTTCCTCTTTTTACCGCATATTCGGTTTTGGCCATATTATCCGGATAATACTGATAATAATACCTGTATTTTGTACCTCCCCATCCAAGCCTGTAATCATCCGTTAAATCCGTTTCAGGAATCCTGCCTGAATGAAAGATTCTTGTTCCTTCAGAGGCAAATTTTCTGATGAGGCCCCAGTACAGGCTATACGCAAACATCCTGTTTCTGCTGTCAGTGGTATTAATACAGGTAAATGGAAAAGAGACCGTATCCTTAAATTTTTTCACCATAGTAGCCGCAACTATATTGCCACTGACTTTGATGAAGGCAATGGAATACATTTTAAAATGTATCAGGTCTTCAATCCATGTTTTTGCAACGCAGGGCATACCATTATTGTGGGAATGATTCAGGAGCAGCTTGTAAAACTCGTCTATATCTTCCGAAGGATATCGGAGTACCGGATTAGATTTCTCTCCTTCATCTATTTTTCCCCTGTTAATTTCGGATATTTTATCCCATGCCTCGGCTATATTCTCCGATAAGCCCAGCTCTCTATTATAGTAGTTCTCATCTGTTCTTAAGTCTCCGTCAATCCTGACTTTATATTGCTTAAGAGTAATGCGGCAGGAGTTGTGCTCCCTTGATATCTCTATTGCCTTATCCAGCAAGAGCTTTCTTACGTCTTTATCATCGGAAACTATTCCTCCTGCAACTGCATAAGGGACGGATGTCAGTAAATCTTTGGAAAATAGAGTTTTCATATGATAAAGCGGGAATATTCCGGCAATTTCGGACCCCTCGAAGGCAGCGACAGGATAGAAATCAAACTTATAATGTCTTCTCAGCACATTACTCCATTCATAACTCTGCCAAGCTATGGAATAGGGGTTTTTATTTATATACTCTTCCCATTGTTCCTTCATGCTCTCTTTTATTATTTTAATTTCCATAAGATACCTTAAATTTAAAACTAAAATACATAGATGTTATACCACAGAGACACAGAGGCACAGAGAAAGACTTTATAGCCTCACAGCAGCTTCAGGATAAAAACTAAAAAAACAACTCTTTTTAGACAGGATTAACAAGATATTTTCTTCCTCAAAATCTGCGCAAAACTGTGTAATCTGCGGATAAATCCTGGTTGTATCCGGTCGGGAGTAATCTCGATGCAATCGTGAAGCTGAAACAAGACTTTATTGCCTCACGATGCCTTTACGCTCGACTTCAACTATTTTTTGCCTCGTTTATTACCATCTGATATTTACCGGAAATTTGAGGTTCTATCTTTTCAACATAATCAAAATCTACTTTGATATCGGAATGGAAGTTTTTCTTCAGAAATTCCTTAAGCAAAGACTCAGCTTCATGTGAATTATTGTCTTTTCTTACCAGCTTAATACTGATATTACCGTCTCTCTTGTAGATAACCTGGAACCTTTTAAATGCCCTTGCAATCCTGTCATTCATAAAGGTGCGGCACCAAAAATTAGGTGAAATCATGCGGCCATCCCTGGTTATATAAATCTCGCCGGTACGGCCAAGAAAATCCTTCATCACCTGCAATGACCTGCCGCAGGAACAGCCTGAAGAGGCAATTCTCCCGACGTCTCCCATCCGGTAGCGTATAAAGGGCATGGGAGTATTCTCGAGGGTTGTAACGAGAATCTCTCCTACATCCTTTCCCCCATAATCCCCGTCAACATCATCGGTTTCAACTAAAAGGTTTTCCTGGTTAATATGGAATGAACCGTGAGGGCAAATCGCTGCTATGTGGCCAACCTCTCTTGTTCCGTAAATATTAGTGACCGGGCAACCAAACACGCTCATCAGCATCTTTTTTTCATGTTCGTAAAGGGGTGCTGCCCAAGTGATAACAAGCTGCGGTTTCAGGTCCGACACATCTTTTTCGTTATTTTCGATATACTCGGCAAATCCAGCCAGCGCTGATGTAAATCCCCAGAAAACCTTTGGCCTGAATTTCCGTACACTTTCATAACATATTTTATAATCAGCATCGGAAAGGTTGATCCCCGGCAGAATCAACTGGTTCCAGAGATATTTTCTCATTAAAAGAGTCCTGTTTTTTGGCATGAATTCCGTTGAAATCCGAGCCATTCT
>QILZ01000359.1 GCA_003233545.1 Spirochaetales bacterium | reverse complement strand
ATGGGAATGTCATTTTTCTAACCTCAGTTAAAGTCTAAATATAGACTTATAATATTCCATAAATATATTTTTGTCAATTTTAAATTGAATACCTCAGCAATTCTCATTTTGACTTTTGGAAGTCTAAAAAGGTAAGATTATTTTCATAGACAAATCATATTTATCACCAGGGTGTGTATACGTTATCATACACTAGACTTTTTTATAGGTTCCTTTATAATACTCTTAAGGAAAAACGGAAGGGAACCAGACCTTTAATACGCTCATTAAATTCCTCAATTCAGCAATATCGCAATTTCCGGATAAACGTATTGGAACAAACAAAAGCTATAAAATAAAATAAACAGAGCCTTACCCATATCGATGATTTTAAAGACGGTTATGAGAATTCCTATGGAACCACGGAAGGCTATACACCCGGTTATTCTATCCCGTTAATAGTAAAGGGAATACTGAAATCTTTTTCTATCAGGAAAAAAAGAGATATCGACCATCTAATTAAAAGAAGTTCTGTTTTAAGGTTTATGCTCGCCTTTATTTTCTATATAGCAGCGTGCCTGGTATCTTTCCTGGTTTTGCCTCTCCGAATAGCACCACTAATGTCGGGACTGCTTTCTAATAGTACTGCTTTACAATGCAGTATTTTAATTATATTTGGGATAATAATTATATTAAAGACTGCAAATTTTACAAAGATGAGGCTTAAGAAAAGATATTTTATCAATACCCTATATACCCTTGTGCAAGGTTTAAATATTAACTATGGAATCTTAAGAGCTGTTTTTCAACAGGAATTACAGTTTGATATAAGAAAAATACGCAAGTTTAAGAGCAGGGAACACAGAAAATAAATAGTAATAAAACCTTTCATTAGCAGGATGATTCAAAGAAGGTACTAACAATCATTTTTATTTTTTTAAAGCCTGTGACCTCAGGTTGTATATGCCCATCGTAAGCATCGAGGGCATAACAGGATAAAAGCCAATACTGTTGCACACAGTGTTAGAACTTCAAGGTACCGCTGCACGATATACCTTGATAAAGATGAAAATACTATTGCAGAGGAACTGTTCGACTATGAAAATTACCCGGGAGAACTTAATAATATCGCATCTGACAAATCTGATAAATTAAACAAAGAAAGCTTAGGCCTGAAGGAGAAACTGCACCGGATGCTTGACCTGTTTTTTTGTTGTTGATCAATTTTTCTTCCGTATAATAAATATTATGGAAAACCGAATTAAAAAGGTTTTTATTTAATAAATAGCAATTTCTAAAGGTTCTCCGGAAATCTCTCCCGAAGCCCCTTTAAAAGGCCTGCCCGGCTGGCAGCGAATCTACTTTGATCTGCCCGGTATGGGTACAAGTACAGGTGCGGATAAAATCAGGAATGCCGATGAAATGCCGGGTTTTGTTGCAGGATTCATAAACAGTGTAATAGGAGACAAGAATTATTCACTTATCCGTTATTCTTATGGGGGGTATCCTGCACGTGCGCTTGCTTTTAAAATGCCCCGGCGTATAGAGAAACTTTTCATGCTGTGTCCCGTTATAATACCGGATAAAAGATTAAGGACACTTCCTGAGCATACTATCATTATGAAACGAAAGGTTTTTAAAGGAAATTGAGCGGGAAGAATCGGAGGATTTCCGAAAACTTTTGTGGTTCAGACCCATAGTACCTGGAAGAGATACCTCGGGGAAATAAAGCCGGCTTTTGTCAGTGCGGACAACGGGTTTATCCGCAGATACTACAGGGAATGGCATGCTGATATTCTTCCAATCCTTAAGCATTATCCCCGTGCAGCCTTTATCGTTCTTGAAGGTGCAGACCATAGCCTGCAGATTGAACAGGAGGATGAGTTTAATTATATCTTCCGCCGCTTTCTTTTTAAGGAGTAAGCAGTAAGATCCAGCTTCTTCCATTTGCTTGATATAAACCTTAAAGAGTGGAATTGAAACGCATTCAAAATAGATATACACAAAGAGGGCAAAAAGGGTTGTTATGGCTACAATTCAGGCAAGAGACTTTCCGGAGGGGATTTATACTAAACCGGTGCAGCTTGCAAAAGCAGAACACCGCAGCCTTGCACAGGAAACTATAGTTGTATTAAAGAAGGCACTCGGTTTTACAATAGATTACGGGCGGGTAAAAATATTCGCAGTTATTTCTGGTTAAAGAAAATGCGGAGAAAATCGAACTAAAAATTGATCTTGCAAACGACATAGAAGTTCATTAATGTACAATTATTGACAAAAATAAGCTCTACAAGCTATGATAACTATAAGAAGAATATAACGCAAAAATCAGTCTTATTCATATTATTAGTACTTTTCTTTTTTACAGGTCTTTCTTTTGTCAGTTCGGATGATATAGTTAGTGTAAATATACAGTCTCTGGATATATCCGAATTCCCCCTTTTGAAAATATTTTATTATACAACAGATAAAAACGGCAGGTATACCGATGGAATCGCAGAAGATGAACTGTTAAATACCTTGCCGAAAATAAAGGCAGACGGAGCAACCGCTTTATATGATTCCATATCCGCAGGTGTAAACAGGCTCCTGTCGAATCCGGGCAGAAGCGGCGGACTAAACCTTATTGTGCTTTTAACAGACGGAAAAGATGAAAATGCAAATGGCGGGCCGGGAAGTAAAATAACATTTTCGCAGCTTAAAACCGTACTCAAATCAGCAGATATTCCGGTATATTCGATCGGTCTTGGAAACGGAGTGG
>QILZ01000151.1 GCA_003233545.1 Spirochaetales bacterium | reverse complement strand
AGGGATTTATTTAATGCTTATTACAATGGATAAAGATAAACTTTCAAAAAAGTATATTGCGTATTATCTGGAAAAGCTGGAGGATCGTATCGATCTTAAGCATATTATGAGAGTAACCGGCAGGCAGCTCGATGTCTTTAATTATAAGAAAGTGGAAAGGCTGCCTGTTATTTTAACCCTCCGCAACGATGTGGCGCATTCCACACCCGGCCGCAGCGACTGGCCTGTTTTTTCGTTTGATCAAATGTGGAACGATTATGCTGCCATGCTTTTAAATGAACTTCAGGCTGTGTTCGAAAGTGTAATTATCAAAGATGATAAGGTTTTCAGTGCAAGACCGAATCTGTCGCAGATTGTTGTTCCTTCCCTGTTTGGCGCGGAGGGAAGATACGATGGGATTAACGAAGATTCGATGCCTTATATTTACGGTATTCCCGGGAAAAATACTCTTTCGAAAATTATCGATGATGGAGTCGAAATTAAAAAACATTGGACAATCCGGAAGTACTGCGAGGTCATAGATTCCTGGAAAGAGTTGTTATTGCCTTATCCTGTATTGAGTAAATGTGTTCATTTCAGCCTTCCCGATTTACAGGGACCTTTTAATCTATATTTTCTGCTCCGCGGTCAGGAGGCTTATACGGATCTTTTCGATAAGCCGGAATTTGTTCATAGGGTTATGGGTTTTATAACGGATGTTTTAATCGGGATTACAAATTACCTTGCGGAATATATCGGGCAAACCGAATACGGATATTACTGGAATTACGTATATCCGGGAGAGATCCGTAATGTTGATGATAATTCCACCCAGATTTCTAAGGAACATTATCAGGAATTTGTACATCCTTATAATGTTAAGCTTGCCGAAAGCTGCGGCGGAGGCATCCACCATTACTGCGGGCAGGGAGATCATATAATCGATGATATCATGAGTATTCCGGGAACATGCGGTCTTAATTTCGGAAATCCGGAAATGCAGGATTTTGATTTTGTTTATGCTAAAGCGGTAAAATATAAAACCGTTCTTCTCTGGGACAGGGAAATTCCTGTAGAAATATTTAAAACGCTTAAAACCGGAGTTATTATGAAAATTGTTGTGTCCTCACTAGGGGAAGCACAGAAAAAGATGGAAAGGTTTTCGGATTAGATTATGAAAGAAAACAGTTTTGATTATCATATTACCGATTCTCAAGGGACATGGGCCGAACCTGTAGAAATATCAAAGTTCGATATAGAGGCTTATGCGGATTACGAAATTTCTCTGTCTGAAAAGGTGAAGGAATTCCGGAAAGCGGAAAAAGGCGTAATGGTTCACAGGCGTTTCAGAGTGCCGGAAGTCTATGCCGGAGGGTGTAAGGATATGGAGCATTCACTTTCTCTGCAGCTTGGGGCATTGCAGGAAAGTATGAAATTCGATATGGATATTCCGAATTTTCTGGAACCCTGGTACGGAATAGGTACGATTGCAGGTGCATTCGGGATCGATTATTTCTGGGACAATGGAAATGCACCGGGGATAAGGGCACCTTTTACTGCACCGGGAGATGCCTTAAATTACAATGTGCAGCCTGTGGATAAAACTCCTATCGGGAAACATACCATAGAGATGATCGAGTATTTCCTGGATAAAACCGGAGGCAGGATACCTATGTCGTTAACGGATACTCAATCTCCCTATAATATCGCATCGTGCCTTGTGGAAACGAATAGTTTTTATATGGCGCTTTATGACAGCCCCGATAAACTGCAGGAACTGCTCTCCCTGATTACGGAGCTCTCTGTTGATTTTAATAGGAAACAGATAGGGTTAATCGGTGATGCTCTTGTATGGCCCGGGCACGGGTTTGCAAGCCATCGCACTTTTAAAGGCATAGGCATGAGCGATGACAATATGATAATGCTTTCCCCTGAGGATTATATCAAATTTGAAATACCCCATATTGAAAGGTTAGGAGAAGAATTTGGCGGAGTCGCCTTCCACTCCTGCGGAAACTGGTCTTTAAAAATAAATGCCGTAAAACGAATTAAAAACCTTAAATTTGTGGATGGTGCTTTTACCCATGAGACAGATCCCGACCCCAACCCTGCCGGCCCCTTTAATTCCGGGTTTACAGATACAGGCATAATCCTCAATGCACGAATGGTGGGCAATCCGGAAACGGTTGTGAACAAAGTAAAGGAAATCCGGAATCCCGGCATAAAATGTATATTTGTAACATATTTAAAAAGCCCGGAAGAACAGGGGGAGGTTTATAAAAAAATTCACAGGATATACCTCGAAACGGGTAGGAGCGAACATTGAAAGAGTTTTATAAAAACGTCATTTTAAACAATCCGCCTTTTCCTGTCCTTTTCCTGTGGATATTGTGCTGCATCCTTCATGGTGGTTTTATAACGAGGGAATAACCTTTGATAAGGATTATTACTTTAATCCGGCAAAAAGGGTGGAAGCCGAACAGAGGATGGAAAAGTCTTTTAAAAGTGATATCTATAAAGATTATGAAAATCTTGCAGACAGGCTTAAATCGAAATTCGGCTATATAGAAGGGGATGTTAACTGGAGCGGAATATTAAATATCG
>QILZ01000192.1 GCA_003233545.1 Spirochaetales bacterium | reverse complement strand
TGACTGCATTCCTTGTTTTAAGAATCGGAAGGCCGTTCCCCGGCGGCGTCGATGTCGGGTTGGTTACAGGTGTAAGAGCGGCAATAACACCAACAGGCTTTGCTATTTTTATGAGTCCTTTCTCCTTATCCTCTTCCACTACCCCTACCGTTTTAATACCGTATAAATCACGTAGTGTTCCTATTGTCTTTTTCTGATGCTTAAGGAGTTTATGTTCGTATATTCCCATACCTGTTTCTTCTATGGCAAGTTTTGCACAAGCTTCGGCGTTTTCCTTTTTATATACCTCCCATGCAGCAGCTGCTACCATTTCATCGACCTTCTCCTGGGGCCAGTATTCTACGATTTTCTGCGCTTCCTTTGCACGTTTAATTATTTCTTTAAGGTTGTCAGCCATATTTTCTCCTCCTCGCAATCTATTTAATTATTAATTAAAATATAGTTTTAACTTTTGGTCAAGCAAAAAAACCGAAAGATTTATTAAGCTTTTTTACATATAAGACCAATATAAAACCAACAGCCGGATTCGGCGAAATCATGCCGGATTTTTTTCCTGCGGAAGTTCTTTTATCTCATAGAAGGTTTCTATTATGCCGTTTAAACCGCCGCTGTCCGCCGTTATATCATTCCAGTGCATGCTTCTCGAGCCGAAGGACATTGGCAGGTTACTTATTCTCGTCTTTTTTTCTTTTTTCTGCACCGTGTATGTCCTTCCGCAGTTTCCACACCGCAGCCTGGTACTGCCTTTACCATTTTCCAAATCACTTACAAGTCCGATACCGGATGTCCCGCACCTGCAGATAAAATCATCGAGATCATAAACGATTATTTTTCGTAACCTCACATCAGTATTATGAACCGTATTTACAAAAGGTCAAGTTGCATATAACGGAAAATTATTATAAAATTAAATAATGCTTGACGACTAAAAAAAGGTAGGCTAAAATCGAAGTTGAAATAACAATTTAATCCAAGGAGTTTAGCATGTCGAGAATTGTTAAGTGCGGGTTAATCCAGGCTTCCAACCCGAAACATGAAGGTTCACTTGAAGAAATAAAGGAAGCAATGATCCAAAAACATATTCCCATGATCGAAGATGCAGGTAAAAAGGGTGTGCAGATATTATGCCTGCAGGAAATTTTCTTTGGTCCGTATTTTTGTGCAGAACAGGATATTAAATGGTATGGCAGTGCCGAGCCGGTACCGGGTCCGGCCACGGAACGTATGTCCGGGTATGCAAAAAAATATCGAATGGTTATGATAGTTCCTGTATATGAAAAGGCAATGGATGGAGTATACTATAACACGGCCGCTGTTATCGATGCGGACGGCAAATATCTCGGAAAGATGAGAAAAATCCATATACCTCATACATGGCCCGGTTTCTGGGAAAAATTCTACTTTAAACCAGGTAATTTGGGTTATCCTGTTTTTGAAACAGCATATGCTAAGATAGGAATGTTTATCTGCTATGACAGGCATTTTCCCGAAGGAGCAAGAATCCTGGCATTGAAGGGAGCTGAAATACTGTTTAATCCTTCAGCTACGACAGCAGGAAAGTCGAGATATCTATGGGAGCTCGAACAGCCTGCACAGGCTGTGGCGAATGGTGTATTTATCGGTGCCATTAACAGAGTGGGTACGGAGAAACCATGGGAATTCGGAAGATTTTACGGGGCAAGTTACTTTGTAGATCCGAAGGGAAAGCTAATAACCCAGGCAAGTGAAGATAAGGATGAACTTGTCGTTGCGGATATAGATCTTGAACAGATAAGAGAAGTAAGAGACGGATGGCAGTTTTTCAGAGACAGGCGTCCGGAGATGTATAAAGAGATCTGCCAGCAGTTGTAATAATCTTAGGTTCATGGAAAAGTGTATTCCGCTTCGTAAAATTAATGAGAGCAGAATACTTTTCTTAATTACTCTTTCTGTCAGAAAGAGAAAAAAATTATAAAGGGAGGTCAATGTATGAGCGACCAGGAACAAAAAAAATCTCAGAGCTGGGTTATCTACCCGATCGGCAGCAGGCCCAAAATGGGTCTTTCATTTCTGCTCGGGTTCCAGCAGTATCTCACAATGTTCGGCGCGACAGTTCTAATACCGTTCATTGTTGGTGGTGCACTCAAGTTCCCTCAGGAGCAGTTGGCTCTGCTGATTGCTACCATGTTCTTTGTTTCGGGGATCACAACTCTTATTCAGCAGTCGCCTATCGGTAATAGACTGCCTATTATTCAGGGTGGTACCTTCTCTTTCCTGGGACCCATGTTTGCAATTGCAGGTATGGTAGGAAGTCAGAAATTAGGGTGGCAGGTAGGTATTCAGCAGGTATCGGCAGCGGTTATGTTTGCATCATCCTTCGAAGCTTAATGGGTATCATTAAAAGAGCGATCAGTCCTATAGCGATCGGCCCGACGATTGCCATGATCGGGCTGGCTCTTTACGGAATCGGTGCCCCGTGGATGGCGAGTAACTGGGCTGTTTCGATAATAACGCTTAGTGCCCTTATTCTTTACTCGCAAGTATTTGCAAGAAAATCCAGGGTGTTTTTACTCTTTCCGGTACTTCTTGCGATTGCCACAGGATGGCTTTGCAGGATGGATTCCGAAAGGAAACGAGGCGAATCTCTTCGGAAAGCTTTCCATAATTAAAAGCTCGCCGTGGTTCTGGATTAAACCGGCTATTCCTTTTAAATGGGGTGTCCCGAAATTAACCAGCATCACAGTTGCGGGTTCCTTCGGAATGCTTGCCGGTTATCTTGCATCCATGATCGAGTCTATCGGCGATTACTATGCATGTGCACGAATTTCAGAAGGTCCTGTACCGACAGCTAAGATGATATCAAAAGGCCTTGGCGCAGAAGGTCTCGGCTGTTTTATTGCAAGCTTATTCCAGACAGGAAACGGAACAACTTCCTATTCCGAAAACATCGGTGCTATTGGTCTTACGAGAGTAGCAAGCCGCCGTGTTATACGCTCAGGTGCTGTTATAATGCTTATCCTTCCGCTTATAGGTAAGTTCAGTGCAACCCTTGCGACCTTGCCCAAACCGGTAGTCGGTGCAATGTATGTCGGACTTTTCGGTTTAATCGCAGCGGTAGGACTTTCCAACCTGCAGTTTGTTAATCTAAACAATGCGAGAAACCTCTTTATTATCGGTCTCTCGTTCTTTGCTCTCGTTCTTTGCAGGTTTAAGTTTTCCGGCACAGTTTAATGCCCATGCCATAGATTGGGCGGCTGCCGGACAGACTGCTAAGGTTCTCGGAGATATCCTGCAGGCTCTGCTGACAACAGGGATGGCTGTTACAGCTATTCTTGCCATTTTCCTCGATAATGTTATTCCGGGAGCTACGATTGCTTACTGGGAAGCAGAGGCAAGCGACGAAGCCTGGGAGAAAGCGGAAATCGAATGGAAAAAGATGGCTGTCGGCGAAGAGAGAAAGGTTTTTGTCGAGTAGTTATTTCTTCTTTTGCGAAACTGTATAATTTAAAGACATGGAGCGTATTTTCGTTCCATGTCTTTTTACTGTCAATAATTATTAAGTGAGTATCGATGAAACAGAATATACGAAAAGGATTTTACGGATTACTGGCATTTCTTATGGTTACAACCTTCTATATGATATTTAATGCCGGTAACCCGCATTCGGTTATGAGACTGTTGGTTAAAGACCCGTCGTATGATATTTTCATTACTGTTTTATTAGCTCTCGGGATAGCTGTAGTATCGATGATCTTAACGAGAAACAGGGAGGCGGAGCCTTTAAAACACCTGCTGGAACTCAATATCGATTGGAGGAAGGGGAAGAGTGAGGAACAGATTGCCGTATCTTTTTTAAGTGAGATGGGCTATAAAAAGGGAATTCTCTATCCGCTTGCAAAAAGAAAGGTTATTCGTTACCTTTCTAAACTGGATTAAGATTGTAAGATCGGAACAGGTCCGGTTTTTTATTTTGCAGACAGGAAAGTAAAAACAGGTATGATTCCTGTGGAAATGTGAAAGGATACTTTTATAATGGATATTTTAAAGGGATTAACCGATCCCGGATGGCTTGCTTTTGCCCTGTTTTTTCTGGGGATAATATTCTTTCTGGCATATAACAGACAGCGTGAGAGCAGAAGGA
>QILZ01000340.1 GCA_003233545.1 Spirochaetales bacterium | reverse complement strand
CAAATGCGAAATTATAGACTTGAAAGGCAAAATCGCAATGCCGGGGCTTGTCTGCAGTCATAATCATTTCTACTCTGCCCTCGCCCGCGGTATAACCGCAAATATAAAGCCTTCTTCGGATTTCGTATCCGTTCTGAAAAATCTCTGGTGGCGGCTGGACAGGGCGCTCGATGAAGAATCGATATACTTAAGCGGTCTTGCAGGAGCTCTCGATGCCATTAAATCCGGAACAACATCGGTTATCGATCATCACGCATCTCCTTCTTTTATAAAAGGTTCTCTCGAGCTTATTAAAGCAGGCTTTGATAAAACAGGTTTACGAGGTGTGCTTGCCTATGAAGTAACGGACAGAAACGGGGAAGAAGGTATGATCAAGGGTGTGGAGGAGAATGCGGAGTTTGCCTTAAAGGTTAAGGATAATCCGCTTATCAAGGCATCTGTCGGAGCTCATGCCCCCTTTACACTCGGTGATAAAGCACTTTTAAGAATTTACGAAGCTGTAAAAGATACAGGTGCGGGCCTTCACATACATGTATCCGAGGACAGGTACGATTCATCAAACTCACATCATCTCTATGGAATGGATGTAACGGAAAGGCTTGAAAAATTCAAGCTCTTAAGCGATAGAACAATACTTGTTCACGGTGTGTATTTATGCGAATCCGATAGAGACAGGATTAATAATTACGATACATTCTTAGTGCATAATGCCACATCGAATATGAATAATGCTGTTGGTTATAATACGATGCTTGCCGGGTATAAGAATGTGGCGCTCGGTACTGATGGTATCGGAAGCGATATGATAGAGGAGATGAAAATAGCATATTTTAAGCATAAGGATGCAGGAGGTAGTTTGTGGCCGCCTGATTTCCTTGACTTTCTGCACAATGGGAATGAAATTCTTAAGCGGTACTTCGGCGGAAAATACGGTTCCATCGAAAAGGGTTTTTCTGCGGATATAACTGTGATGGATTACGAACCTCCGACGCCGTTTAACGGTGATAATATTGCCGGCCATTTTATATTCGGTCTGTCTTCCCGGTACGTGGAAACGGTGATTATTGGGGGAAGAATTGTTTACAGGGATAGAAGTTTCCCCTTCGATGTTTCCGGAATATACGGAAGAGCCCGCGAAATTTCAAAAAAACTATGGCAAAGGATGGATGAACTTAAATGAGGGACATTGAAAATACAAAAAAAAGAATCAGGGAACTTGCAGAGAAGTACGAAAGTTATACGGCTCGTAATCTTTCTGAGATAGTAAAAATACCCTCTTACAGCGGAGAGGAAGAGGCTGTTATAAAGAAATTAAAAGAACTCTGTCTAAAGGCAGGCTGCGACGAAGTAAGAATAGACGGACTGGGAAACCTGATCGGCAGGGTCGGCAGCGGGGATAAAATTATTGCTTTCGATGCACATATCGACGTCGTAGGTGTGGGGGACAGATCGCAGTGGGAGTTGGACCCTTTTTCCGGACTCATCAGGGATGGCCTGGTTTACGGCAGAGGAAGTGCCGACCAGAAAGGCGGTGCCGCCTCGATGATAACCGCAGCAAGAATTCTAAAGGAACTTTCGTACGGGGGTAATTACAGTGTATATTTTACCTTTACGGTTATGGAGGAAGACTGTGACGGAATGTGCTGGAAGTACCTTATAGAGGAAGAAAAATTTGTTCCCGATTATTTTGTAAGTACCGAACCGACACGCTGCAGGCTTTACAGGGGGCACAGGGGCAGGATGGAGATGAATGTGACTTTTACAGGTGTTTCGTGCCACGCTTCCGCACCGGAAAGGGGTAAAAATGCCGCATACAGGGCAGCCCGCGGAGCACTGGAGATAGAGAAACTGAACGAAGTTCTTAAACCTGATAAAGATAATTTTCTGGGGAAGGGGACCATAGCCGTAACACGCTTAAATGCCGGCGGGCCTTCTCAGTGTGCTGTTCCCGATACTGCGGATTTTTACCTGGACAGGAGGCTTACATGGGGCGAAACCATGGAATCTTCGGTTAAAGAGGTGGAATCCGTTGTTAAGGATTTCGTTTCCGTCGAGGTTCCCTATTACGACAGAATAAGCTGGAAGGGAAAAAAGTATGGTCAGGAATTGTACTTCCCCACGTGGAAGGTAGAGGAAGATCACCCCCTGGTACAGGCAGGTATAAAGGCATACGACAGGCTTTACGGTGAAAAACCTGTCATAGGCAGGTGGACCTTTTCGACAAACGGTGTGGCGGTATGCGGCCGCCACAAAGTGCCGTCCATCGGTTTCGGTCCCGGGGACGAATCAAAGGCGCATGCACCGAACGAGGTTACACGTGTCGATGACTTAAGGGTATGTTCCGCTTTTTACGCTATGCTTCCATATGTACTGGAATAGTCATTTTATACGGAGAATGAAATGGAGTGGAAATACAGATGTATCGAGTGCGGAAAATATTATGAGATTTCACCTGATATCATGCTTTGTCCCGACTGCCGGAAAAAATATGACCCGAAAAAGCCTTTAAGGGG
>QILZ01000223.1 GCA_003233545.1 Spirochaetales bacterium | reverse complement strand
CGTTCCAGGTTTACAAGTCCTTCATAACAGTCCGCCAGGATTTCATGAATATCCTTAAAGTGCCTTTCGAGGTCGGTACCGTAGTAAAACATCCAGGAAAGGTCCCTGCTGGAGAGAACATTCTCTATATACCGGCGTGCCGAATCGAGCCTGCCTGTTTTCTGGTAGAGGATTGCAATGTTAATCTTCGAAAGCGGTGTACGGTCGCTTTCCAGTGCAGCCCTGTACTCTGCCATTGCACCCTTAAAGTTCATCTGCGCCTGATACAGTTCCCCCCTGGAAAGATGTCCCGGTGCCCTGTCCGCCATCCTTATGGAATCGTTTGTGTACTTCAATGCCGAGTTAAAATAATAGAAATTATGCTCCAGGAGCGAAAGATTGTAATAGGCAATAGATGCAAAATAATCATCCTTTTCCTTAAGGGCGCTCTTTATCGATATAAGGTAGTACTCCTTTGCTTTTTCATAATTGTACAGCCCGGAATAGATGGTGCCGAGAGTCATGGCAAGCGCCCTGTTATTTCCATAACGTTTTATGGCCTTTAATACGATTGCTTCGCCCTTTTTAAGCTGATGGCTCTTAAAATACATCCATCCCAGGTCGTCATAGATTTCCATACTGTCGGGATATATTTTAAGAATCTTTTTAAAGTAGATAATCGACTCTGCATCTCTGTTTAACTTGCCGAATGTTCTGGCAATCTGATTTAAGGTGTAATAACTTTCGTCTCCCTTTTTTTCCGCTCTTTCGTACTCTTCGAGGGCAAGTTTAAAGAGTTTTTTATCATAGTAAAGGTCTGCGAGGAGAAGATTAAATTTATGG
The DNA here is from genome assembly GCA_003233545.1 of Spirochaetales bacterium. GTDB lineage: Bacteria > Spirochaetota > Spirochaetia > SZUA-6 > SZUA-6 > SZUA-6. Next base: position 1,699 of record QILZ01000223.1, on the reverse strand, counting down.
GCATCAGGATAATTCTTTTCCGCTTCCTTAAGCACGGTAACTGCATTTTCATAGTTCTTCGCTTCTATTGCCTTTCTTGCTTCGGTCTCGTACCACCCGGGGCTTTTAGTTTCCGCATATACAGATTCCGCGGCACTTACCGACAGTAAAAAAAGAAACAGATAAACCGTATATTTCCCGTATCCGCAGAAATTCATATCTTACTTCTAAAACTGTTAAGAGGATTAAGAAAAATCGCTATCCTTGGTATAACCGTATAACGTTTCTTAAAAGAATCCTTCATGCTCCTGTAAGCTTCTAAAGCTTCCATATAATCGATGCCGTTAAAATCATCATTAAACACGGAACCGAGATAACTTTTGGTTATTTTAAGCATTCGAAATCCCATCTTTTCCAGGCGCCCGGCATATTCCATACGGGATTCCGTGCCTTTACGCACGACGCCCGCTCCGTACAGTTTTGCCAGGCTGTACCTGTAAAGACATTTCACCTTATCCTTTATATTGCCGGCAATAAAAAAACCGAAAAGATAAAACAGTTTTATAAATGATATAAAGATCAGGTAGAGAGCGGGCAGTACAAGGTACCAGGTACGTGCTAAAAATTCAAATCCTGCTTTAAGTCCCTTCCCGAAAAGTGTAATATCTCCTCTGAAAGGAGGAGAAGTTTTCTGTTCCGCTTTTAATTTATCCTGATTTTTTAATATCTCTTCGATCAGGCTTGCAAATTTCGGGAAATCAAATTCCGCACCGAAGCGCAGGTTTTCTCCGGGCGCCAGGTTATCGGAGGTAGGGTCGAACTCGATCCACCCTAAGTCGCCGAAATTAACCTCCACCCATGCATGAGCCTGATTAGCCCTTACCTCGTAAAAATTCAGCACTTCCATATCCGGGTTAACAAAAAAGCCCACAGCCACACGTGCTGGAATCCCGAGGCTTCTGCACATAAGCGCCATGGCAAATGCAAAGTACGAACAGTAACCCTTTTTACTTTTAAACAGAAAATGATGCAGCTGGTTGCCGTCCTCTGCTATTCCGGGTTTCAGCGAGTAAAGATAATTTTTTTTAAGATAAGTTTCTATCGCCTTTACCTTTCCGTAGTATGTCTTTTTACCTTCGGTTATTTTCTCCGCAAGCCTCTTTATATCATCATCATTCCCGTAATCCATATAGTATTTAAGACTGTTCCCTTTATATCCGGGATAATCCTGAAGCTCCATAGAAAGTACAGAGGTAACACGGGAATCCACCCTGTAGATTCTTAAAAAAGATGAAGAATCCCAGTTAACAAGAGGGGTTACCTTAACAGGGTAATTCATAGCGATTAACGATGCAGGATCAAAATTGATAAAAAAGAATTCCTGCTTTACATCCGTCCTGTCCTTATACCCGGGATCTTTCATAACAATAGGAGTATCCGGGACAGTTACAGGCGGGCTGCTCCTCTTATCCTCACCGGAACGGTAGAATCCCCTCCCCGCCGAATAACCCGAAAGAACAAAGCGCCTTAAGAGAATCCTCTCCGACCTTCCCTGTTTTCTAAAGAGCAGAACCAGGTCATCGGATACTTCTATCTCACTTTCCAGTTTAATATAATTCGAGAAATCGAACCGGAAAAGGGTGGGTTTCATCAATCCGCCGCCTGTTTTTACAGCTCCTTCGCTGTACTTTGAGAAAACAAAGAACAATAGAATCAGTAC
>QILZ01000278.1 GCA_003233545.1 Spirochaetales bacterium | reverse complement strand
ACCTGGTTGCTGTCCTGGAATGCACCAGCAGGGAAATGGTTCCGAAACGATTTAGAAATTTAGACAGGGGCAGACTTGTTTCGGACATTCAGCAGCTTAAGATACTTCTGGGTGAACATTCGTGATAAGACGCAGCTTAAAAGAATTTTATTCCATGAATCTGGATATTTTCCGGGTATTCAAGGTTAAATGACAACTCGTATTCAAAAACGGAATCGCTTTCCAGGGTTTCTGTTATTCTCACGGTTGATTCGTTCAATCTGGTCTGATTTTTCGGGCTTATTTTTATTTCGGTTATTTTAACCGTGTCTTCCTGTGAAACAGGCATGGAAATATCTATCTCCGCATTTATACCGGAGGAATTCCTGTTTTTTAATATTCCCCTGTAGGCCAGTGTATGTATTACTTTACCTTCTTTGATTCTTTTCTTTTTTTTGATTAATTTCCAGCTTGTATCGGCATCTTCGTCGATTCCGGCTTTTAGTATAAAGTCTTCTCCCGGTGCTATACTCGAGAATCTGGTTTCCCCGTTAAAGTTATTGTCATGGAAGATCGTTACCTTGCCCGGCAGGATGGGGAAGTCGAACGGATTACTCGTTTCTGAGTATAGATAGACATTGGACGACTGCTGCGGCAGACATTTACGTATAAGACTGCACGGGATTTCCTTCTCGCTGTAAATAACTACCTTAACAGGTTCGCCGGTTGCCGGAATAAGCACAGGCTGACCCACTGCCAGCGTTATTCCCGCCGATCCTTCCTCTGAAACATCCGTATCCAGGACCGCCGGTTCCGCATCTTCATCTTCCTCCCTGTCAACCTGTATTCCCCTTATAATCCACGGCTGAATCTCCGGTATTTTTAGCTCCCTTGTGGGAATCGCCGTAGATAAAAGAAGTCCGGCATCTGTCCAATCTTCGCCGGTATTCTGGTGTACAATGGCACAGAAAGTAAGAAATGACTGTTCCCGGTCTTTATTCACCCTTAATTCATAATCGGGAAACCATGTTGCATCATCGACAATATAATCTACCGATACTGTAAATGTTCCTGATTTAAGCACATCGAGGTAGATATGTGCAAAGTAGTAAGCTTGGATAGATGGTGTCTGTTTTTTTTCCAGCTCTTTGTGTTTTTCTTCCACTCTGCCGGTCATCTCTGCCAGCTTGTCCCGCAGCGTTCTTTCTTCTTTTAGAATTTTTTCTTCCACGCCGAAGATAAAATCGAAAGAATTCTGCCAATCCTCAGGATTTGGTTTGTCCGCAGTCATCTGAAATTGCGCTTCATTTATAGACCGGGTTTTTATCGATTGCAGGAAATTTCTCTTTTCATCACAGAGTTGAATCCTGGCCTGTAATTCATATAACTGGCTCTTTAGATAATCGATCTCCTTTTCCAAAAGTTTTTTCTCTTCCATATCCTTATGGCTTTTGTATTCTTCGGAGTAATTAAGTCCGATCATTTTTGCGGAGCCCTTCCCGGAAATTATTCGTGCACGCAGTGTTTCCGGTTTGGCTTTGGATGGAATCGGACTTAAGACCACATCCCATTTCCCGCTGTCGATTTTTATTTCCGCAGTTCTGCGTATCAGTGCAAGACCGTCGAAAACCGTAACAGAGGATATGCTCGAGTGAAAAATCTCTTTCTTAAATTCTTCTTTCATTGTATCTTATTGTATCCCGGGACCAAAGAATTATCAAGTTTTACCGGAATAAAATCTTTGTTGAATACAGACTGTACAGAGGCATATATGGATAGGAGAAAATTACTTCAGATACCCAAAGGGACGGAGAGTTTTCAGTTGGAGGAGGCTTATTTACACAGAAAAATTGAAAATTCACTGCTTGAACTTTTTAATCTATGGGGGTATCTCCCGATAGAAACACCGGTTTTTGATTTCTATGATATTTACAGCAGGATGATGAATTCAAGAACGCGTGAGAAAGTATACAGACTTATAGACAGAAACGGCGATCTTCTCATGCTGCGTTCGGATATAACATTGTTTATGGCAAAACAGATCGGGCTGATACTTAGTGATGCCATTCTTCCGTTAAGGGTCTGCTATGCAGATACGATCTTAAGGTATCAGAGCAATGAGGATATTTCCCATAACGAATTTTTCCAGGTCGGGGCGGAATTAATAGGAAAGGACGGCATGGAAGCCGACCTTGAGATTATCCTCCTGCTTGTTTCTTCGCTTAAGCTGTTAGGGATATCCGAATCACAGGTTCATATAGGATCGAGGAATCTATTCGGATTCTGTTTCAGCGAATTTGCCGGCAGGGAAAAAAATTCTGTAAGAAAAGAAGCATTACAGGCAATAAGAATAAGGGATTGGGTTGAATTAAAATATCTTCTTGAAAAATATAAGCCGGTGCGTACGGACATGATCGACCTGTTTTCCTTTATCGGCACGGGTGTCGAATTGCAGGATTTACTGGATGGAATAAAATCAAATCTTGGAAAAGAAACAAAAGAAGAGATAGAATACCTTATTATGATCTATACATATCTGGAAA
>QILZ01000071.1 GCA_003233545.1 Spirochaetales bacterium | reverse complement strand
TCATTACTCCTGTTTGACTCTAAATATAAACTTTTTCATAAAGTAATGCAATTTTCTCTTCTACCTTCTCCGTAGAAGAAACACCCTGGATATCTTTAAGGTCAAAGACTATATCAGGTTTAATATAAACTATTTCATTATCTTTTTTAAAACACCGATAGCCGCCGCCTGTTATATTTAACAGAATTATATCTTTCCTCTTTACCCGTTCCATTTTAACAGCCTGAAACAGGGAGGCCACCGCAACCTCTGCAGCCGGATCCAGATCCATTCCTTCGGTTTTATAAAAGATTTTTCCCGCTTCCACAGATTCTTCGTTGGAAACACCGTACATATACCCGCTCGAATACATCAGCGCATCATACAGACCACCTGTTAAGGAATAAGGTGGCTTTCTATTGCTCAGCACAGAAGCCCGCATGGAATTAATTCTCATTTTAACATCATAATCATCCGCATAAATTTTAAGATTGCGGTCACGTTTTTCCCATGCATCCTTAATAGGTGTAAACGGTTCGTTCTGTGAAAGATGCAGGTGCATTATCCGTCTGCCATAGGCACCGTCACGGAGCAGCCTTTCACCCGCCTCCCAAGCCGCAATTCCCCCGGTACCGCTGCCTACAGCCTGAAAATAATGATCCGGTATTACACCTATTGTCTCGGCTGCAGAAAGTACAACAACGCCCATGCCGTCTCTTCGTCCGACATTTTTTGCACCCCCTTCAGCGAAAAAACCATCCATCGACGAAATTATACGGCCTAGCCTGATGGCATCGAAATAATCCGCATTACCACGTAATACAGCAATTTTAACGGTTCGGCTTCCATAGAACCCGGCCGAATTTCCTGTTAACCACAGAGAGGAGAGCGCTTTTTCCGGAATAACGATTAATGCGTTAATAGCGTTCTCCGAACATGCCTTTAAGAATGCTCTTCCCGTATTCCCTGCAGAAGAAACCACAATCGTACCGCTGTTGTTTTCCGGCAGCCTTCCCAATACACCGGAAGTTTCCAGTTCCTTGAACGAACAGGTCTTCATAAAGGCATGTTTTTCCGGCCAGTAACCGCTGAAAGAAATAAAAAGGTTATCAAGACCGGCAGCTTTTGCAAGACCTGTACTTTTATATACGGACGGACATTCTATTCCATCTATGATTCTACGGACAGGAAGCCAGTTACTGTACCTGAAAACACCCGGGAGGTCATTCCTGATTTCCAGTTTTTCCCTGTAAAAGGTCCGCAGCAAAGCGGGAGGATGATTACGGCTGCACGATAGTAAAAAGCCGTTTCCGTTCTCTCCATACTCGGACCCGCAGGCAGCGCAGCGCAGTGAATAATGGCTCTCTTTGTACTCCATAATTAAGAAGCGTTGTCAATTAACGATTTTATGTCAATAATCAATCCGAAACAATATTGCAGGAAAAGGCAAATGATACTACTATAACCGCGGATCCCGGAAAATTTGTCTTCGATAGTACAGAAGATATTGATCCGGACGCAGTAACGGACCGAATAATTGAAGTAAATATTCAATTATTTCAGTTTACCGATTTAAATGCTTATAAAGAGTGTATATGAGTAAGAAAGATATTCTTCTTGATACGGGAGAAAAGTTATTTTCCAAATACGGCTACAGAGAGATCAATATCTCGGATATCACTGCGGAGACCGGACTCGGAACCGGAACTTTCTATGTATATTTTAAAAGTAAAGAGGAATTTTACAACCGGATAATAGATAGAATCGAGCGAAGGGGCATTGCCGGAGTAGATAAACTTGTAAATAGTTTCCATTCTCCTCTTAATAAGCTCAAGGCTCTCTACAGATTTACCACTCTGGCTTTAAAACAAAACAGTATCCTGCAGGGACTGCTTACAAAGGATAAGAAATATATTTACCCCGGAAGTAACAGAACTTTTGAGCAAAGAGATACCCTTACAAGACATATCAGAGAGATGATAGCATCCATAATAAAGGAAGGTAACGAAAAACGGCTTTTCCGCACTGGAATATTTAACAATCCCGGGCAAATGCTGTTCGTTATTTATAATGCAATAATTTCGGAATACGATTCTGAGAATATAGAAGAACTTATGGATGATATTCTTCTTCTTGTCGAGCGCGGAATGAAACGCAGATTGAGACTTCGAAACCGCGATGAAAAACTGGACAGAAGAAATAAAAGAAGAGATTAACCGGTTATTTCTGTTGATTTCTCGCTGCTATTGCATAATATTTAGAGTAGTATGATTTCTACTTCTGTTCTTGAAAATTATATACATCTGTGTGATATTATAGATAATAATAAAACACTTCATGAACAACTTCAGAAACTTGCGGAATGGATAAAAGGCCGCCTGGAGGTTAAAGCTGTCTATATTTTAAAATATCAGGATAAAACCGATGGCGCTAAGATATTTACCATAGAAGCCTGTTCGGACGGCCCGGCAGGAAAAAGGCTAAAATCTCCCCGCATCTCTTTAGATGTACAGAATCATAATACAATTTTAACAGGTACCGAATGCTGT
>QILZ01000363.1 GCA_003233545.1 Spirochaetales bacterium | reverse complement strand
AACGCAAACATGCAGGCTGGCACCGTCTTAGTGCGGGGCTTCGTTACGGCTTACGCGACTATCGCCGAAATATTGTCTTGTGGGTGCTGTTGGTAGTACTCCCGGTTATTTTCATCTTACTCAGTTTCTACATTACACCGGACAAACCGACACCGGTGAAACTCACGGAAAACGGCATCTCGGTGGTGAAGATTCTTTCCATCGCCAACGTCCACGGCGCCATCATGGTTCCTATTACACTCGCTTTCCTTGCAGGGCTTTCGGGTCTTTTCATCGTCCAGGGATCGCTCGAGGCCGATGCCCGTCTTGTGATTGCAGGATTCCGTCCGCGTGAGATACTTTTTTCCAGAATCGGTACTATCGTGGCTGCATCATTGCTGGCAACGGCAGTGTCGCTTGCTATCACATCCATCGATTTTATTCCCGAAGACTGGGGCTGGTTTATAGCGGGGAACGTGCTGGTAGCCATTACCTACGGCATGGTCGGTGTACTCGTCGGTGTCTTGTTCGGGCGCCTCGGCGGGCTCTATATGATGTTCCTGCTGCCATTCATCGACGTCGGACTTGCTCAGAACATCATGTTCTCGGCAGCTCCTCCGGCTTGGGGTGTTATACTTCCCAGCAGGGGCGCTGTACGTGTACTAATCGATGCCGCGTTCACCCCGACATTCGATCAGCTCGGTGAGCTTATGCTCGCTCTGGCCTGGCTTATTGTGCTCGGTGTCGTGACTGCAATAATTTTCCGGGGTATCGCCAAACCAAAGAGGGCATGATATTAGTCAGTCACGAAGTTGGCAATTAATTCCGCGTCCCGGTACATTTTATATCAGTTAACAAAAGGTAACAGGATAACCTGGTTGATAGACTTTCTATTTTTCGTTCTCCTTGATTTTACGATTATATAGTGATATAAATATTATTAATTAAATATTATTGAATAATTTTGTATTTAAACTGTATAGTTAATTGATTCTGCGTTAGTATCAGATTTTAAGGAGGAATAAATGTCCGATCTTTTATCGACATGGAAACAAATTATTTTTAATCCCAAAGACGGGTATAAAAACATCACCGAAGAAACAAAGATATTTGTGCCTATTATTGTTGTATTAGTAATCTTAATAGTATCGATCAGCGTTTCACTTCCGATTATAACAAGTAAAACATTTTTAAAGGCAAGTATCGACATACAGATTGCCAAAATGGAAAAAAAGGGAACAACCCTTAGCGAACAGCAGTTAGATGCTATGAATAAATACTCAAACTCGAAGATTTCTAAAATTATTGCTGTTGCCGGTTCGTATGTAGGAGGTATTGTTGTCTATTTACTGATCTTCGTTATCGGAGCTTTTGTTCTATTAATTCTATCGAGGATTTTCAGGTGTAAGGATATCTCTTACAGGCTTATTCTTAGGATAATTGTTTTTACGGCGATAATCACCACTGTTCAGGGGCTTATAAAAATACTCATAGTATACTTTTCCGACTGGCAGACTGCCGTAAAAACAGCCCGGACTATAGGTGATCTTAAGAATGCTCTCGCTGCGAATCTAAGCGCTGCAGCATTCTTTGATCCCAAATCCATGAACAGGGTTTTATTCTACATAATTGATTATTTTACGGATATTTTTAACATAATATATTTTGTTTTTATATTTTACGGCCTATCCATTGCCGGTAAAATTAAAGAGAACAGGGCTTTGGTAATTACAATTGTTTATGCGGTACTTGCGTCACTGCCCGGATTCGGAAAAATACTGCTTACCTGAAGGTTTTTATAAGTGAAAAAGTATTATCTGACCCTGATATTCTTAAGTTTCTGTATTTTTCTTCAGGCTGAAGAGAAGAGAGTGTTAACCCTTTCTTCCGCGTTGGTAAAACTCGAGGAAAACTTAGATGATTATAAACAGAACATTTATTCGCTGAAATCCGCCAGAGCGTCATACCTGGATTCCAGAGCCTCGCTTTATCCGTCTGTTAACGGAACAGCTCCTGTTACTGTTAAAAACATTTCGAAAACTGCGGGAACATACATAGGTACGGATTATACGATAAACAATTCCAGGTTCTGGACAATTGCCCCGGAGCTTAATCTAAGCCAGTACCTTCCGACAGGAGGAACATTTAATTTAAGTGTAAAAGACGCGTTAAATATTACCGGCGCCGGGAGTATCGACCCTGAGAGCTTAAAATCCGAACTCGGCGGTACGGATTTAAAGTATCGGAATACACCCGGTATCGGGATCTCTCTGACCCAGCCTGTTTTTTTCGGTGATGCCTACGGTGCCGGTAAGCGGATAACGGAAAACACCTTTAATATTGCGAAAAAAACATTTTTACTTAATGAGAATACGCTGGCAGGTAATATGCTTCGGGAATATTTTAACCTTAAGTTTTTAAAATATTCAAGTATGCTTATAAAAACAAGACTGGACAGTGCGAAGAATAATAACAGGAATACAGAAAAAATGTTTAAGCTTGGCCGTGTAACAAGGCTGGAGCTGCTGCAGACAGAAGCTGCCCTTAAT
>QILZ01000366.1 GCA_003233545.1 Spirochaetales bacterium | reverse complement strand
CTCCCGTATCCGCGGGGAAGTGCACAACCTGCCACAATCCCCATTCGAGTAAGAATGCTCATCTGCTGCTTAAGAAGCCGCCCGGTCTCTGCTTTACCTGCCATGATAAAAAAGCTTTTACCGAAAAAGATGAACATGCTCCCGTATCCGCGGGGAAGTGCACAACCTGTCACAGCCCCCATTCGAGTAAGAATGCTCATCTGCTGCTTAAGAAGCCGCCCGGTCTCTGCTTTACCTGCCATGATAAAAAAGTTTTTACAAAAAAAGATCAGCATGTCCCCGTAGCCGAAGGGAAGTGCACAACCTGTCACAGCCCGCATTCGAGTAACAATACTCACCTGCTGCTTAAGAAGCCGCCCGGTTTTACCTGCCACGGTAAAGGAATACTGTCGCAGAAGGTAAAACATCCGCCTGCCGAAGATGGGAAATGTCTTACCTGCCATAATCCCCATTCGTCGGATTATTTTATGATGCTGAAAAAGCCGGTAAACGAACTATGCACCGGCTGTCATAAGGCAGAAAGCTCGGGAAGACATGTTCTTACAGAATATGGAACAGGTAATATTCATCCGGTACAGGGAAAAATTAATCCGGCGCAGAAGGATGAACCTCTTACATGTATCAGCTGTCACAATCCGCACAGCTCCAGTCAGCAGTTACTCTTTACAAACCGGCAGGGCGCTCCCCATAATCTGTGTCTCACGTGCCATACAAAGGTGCATATCCCACTGTATTAACTTTTAAGTTATAACGGTCCCTCAACTGAGTATGTTTTCGATTTTTTCATAAAGATTATCTATAAGATCTGTCAGGGTATTACAGGGATAAACATATATTTCTTTAACTATGGATTTAAATTCCAAAACCGACTGTCCGGTTTCCGAAAGTATTCTATCCCTGGAATCTTTAAGAATTGTTTCCCGGATTTTATGCAGCAGATCAGGGTCCGGGGTATCCTTGTAATTTCTTAACAGATCATAAAAACCTTTATTCTTGTGACAGGCTATTACATAAGGGATGGTTATATTGCCCTCTTTAATGTCCTTTAGACGGTCTTTTTTTATGATTTTCTTTTTCCCGAATATATCGATTACATCGTCGTAAATCTGAAAAATAAGACCAAAGAGTCTGCCTGCTTCTTTTGATTTATCCAGCAGATCCTTTTTATCTATGCGGAGGGCGGTCCCAAGGTAAAAGGACAGGGAAAAAAGAGAGCCGGTTTTCAGCTCATTGATACTTTTTAAAATCGTTAATTCAGGCATTAATCCGGAATGCCTCGATTTATCCTCTATGGCCTGTCCCTCGATCATGTCCTCTATGGTAGCAACAACTTCCTCTATAAGTGAGGGTATCTTTGTTTTTATTTTGCCGATGATCTTTAATACAAGGCAAAAGATAAGATCGCCGGAAAGCACGGCAATCCTGGTATTCCATTTCGAATGAATGGTCGGCCGGCCCCGCCTGACCTTTGCGTTGTCTATTATATCGTCATGAACAAGACTTGCAGTGTGGATGAGTTCGGGAACAAGTCCGGTTAAAAGTGTATCTTCGTCTATATTAAAACCTCTGTCCGAAGAACACAGATAGATAAGATAAGGCCTGAGTCTTTTACCTCCTGCCTCTATAAGGTCCATGATAGGGTCTCTCAGTTCTCCTATATAGTGATCGATATATTTAACGAGAAGATGATTAAATATCTCTTTGAATTCATCTATGGATAGGGCCTTAGCCTCTGCGGTTTTAATACGTGATATTTCAGACATTTTTTGCTTCTTTATGAATACCGGTATTTCCTGCGAATTTAAACAGGGAATAAGTGTTTACGGCAAAATATATTAAGCCGGCCAACAGGAATATGTGGGTAAAAGGTTCTAATCCTTTTCCATAGAGCAGACTTATTACAAGGAAATAGCCGATACCAAGATGAAGCAGAATAGTGGAAGGAAGTGCAGGGACAAGTTTAGGACTGTTTTCATAGTACTTTAAAATAAGCGTGCAGCTTAGAACGGCAAGTGGAAGTGTCAGAAATATGACCGTTCCCTGAAGAGGGACAATTTTTACAGCTATAAGGAATAAAATCGAAACATAAGCTGATATTAGAAGTGCGACATATCCCCATCTTGCTTTCTTTCTCCCCAGCCTTACAACAAGATTGTTTTTTCCGCATTCCTTGTCTGCCTTATAGTCGGGGAACTGATTAATATACAGAACCGCAGTAATAAGCAGACCAACCGGTATGGAAATGAGAAGTACATTAAGCGGAATCGTTTTTGCCTGAATATAGTATGCACCGAGTACGGGAAGCGGACCGAAGTTTAGAAATATAGTAAACTCGCCAAACCCTGAAGAAACAAGAGAAAAGCTTTTGTTTACATAAAAGATAACGGATACGATACCGGTAAGTCCGATAAACAACAATCCCGGCCCGGTCCTTAATACGAGAAAAAATCCCGTAATCGAACCAGCAGCTAAAAAAACAAGAGCCCATACTAATATCTGGTATGGGTTCATAATACCATCCTGTATTACCCTGCTTCCGCCGGTGAAGGGTCTTATAAACTCTGTATTTTTTTGATCCGTCCCGTTTATGTAGTCAAAATAGTCGTTAAGCATGTTTGCGCTGAGGTGTAGAAGACAGATACCAAGCAGAGCAAGTATAAAATTAGTCCAATTTATACCTGTTCTTTTGGTAAAGAAAAAAACAGTGCCCAATAAAACCGGAATAATCGAAGCAGACAGGAATTGAAGTTTCATGCTTATAAATAAATTGACTGCCCTCCGCTTTATTTCGATCAGGTCGTTTTTTATGCAATTATGCAATCATCCATATTTTTCTGGTCTAAACTCATATTATTTCCTTATGGTGAAAAATTAGCATAAGACAGGTTAATCGTCAAGATTGTGTAGAACTGTTTATAAGGCAGACAGGCTCATGAGTATAAACCGGATTAAAATATTTAAGCATCGGCCGAATACTTTAAGGTAATTGTTTATCATTAAATTTTTTTGATTTTTAGAATTACCTCTTGCAAAATAACTAATAATCTTATAAAAAGGGATAAGATTATAAGGTATAACTTATAAGTTCGGTAATGTTTCTTTGAAGGATATTGAAATATGAAAGTATGGGGTAGTTATTTACCGAGAATTGCAGGAAAACCTTCCGGTGTTGTGGAAGAGGTGGCTGTTCCTGAAAAACTCTGTATAAGTCTTCAAAGGGGTGGGCTGACTTATACACCGGTTGTCAAAAATACTCAGGATGTAAAGTTTGGCCAGGCGCTTGCGGAGGTTCAGGTTAAGGGAGGGAGGCTTTCTTTGCCGTCACCTGTTTCCGGCAAGGTTTTTATAAAAGAAAAAGAAGACTCGCCCTCTGTAATAATTATTGAGACGGGTAATCCGGAAGCAGAGGAAGGAGTATATGATGTCAGCCGGCTTAAGCATATAAGCCGTGAAGAGATTCTTAATATACTCTCAGGTTCAGGTATCTGGCCCTTTTTCTGGAGTTAGGAAACAGGTGGAATTCCGTCATTGGATGATGAGCAGCCAA
>QILZ01000057.1 GCA_003233545.1 Spirochaetales bacterium | reverse complement strand
CGCATGTGAAGTACCCAGTGCATATTGGAAACATTGGTGAGCAATTTAAGTGATGGTTCCTTTTTTACCATATCAACGAATTGGATATTCAGGCCGCCGACAAACTGCAGCTGCCCGCCTCGTAATGCTTCCACCTTGCCTTGTAAGCCGGGTGAAAAGATAAACTGTATCCCATCGACATAGGGAAGCGGTTTGCCGTCGTCCCCTTTCGCCCAGTAATAAGGATTAGGCTTAAGTATTATCCGGTCTTCCGGGACATTTTTAGCAATTACAAACGCCCCGCTGAAAATCCATTTTTTGGCCGGGTTTTTAACATCTTTCGAAATAATTCCGGCGTGATAATCTCCCGCGTCACTCGGGAACTCCGGGTTCGGATTCTTTAGTATGAACTGTACATGGGTTGCATCCAGTGCCTTTATATCACTGATATCCTTGTAAAGGCTTACCGTCGGGGCACCAATTTTAGGATCCCGCATGCGGTTAAAGGTATAAACAACATCCTCCGCAGTAAGGTCCTGACCATTACTGAATTTCAGATTCGGGCGAAGGGTAAAAGTCCATATCTTTCCATCGGGTGAGCTCCACTTTACCGCCAGGTCAGGAACAGGCTTATTATCCGCATCGATAAAAGTGAGACTGTCGTACAGCTGCTGACTCACCATGATATCCGATATGGCCGTAGCAAAATGAGGATCAAGATTACTGATCGGCTGTATGCCAACCTTAATTATTCCTCCCCGTTTTGTTATCACCGGGGCAGCCGCTTTAGTTACCTCAGGTTTTGTTACTTCTTTTTTGCCTCCGGCCGATACGAATTGAACACTTAGAAAAAGTGCTGCAATCAATATAGCCACCATAAATCGTCTCATACTCTACCTCCTTAATTTTACTATATGGAATCGTATTCCTCATTTTTGCATATGCCGATCACTTTGTCAAGTAATAATTCGGTAATCATCATTCCGGTCCGTTCCGTTTTCATAAATAAAAACAGTGATATTAATTTCTTAAGGCCATGCTCTTTAAGTATCAGAATGCTTAAGAATAACCTGTTCTTTTAAGCCGGTTCTCGTTATCTTAGTATACATTAAAAATATGCAGGAATTAAAGGGCGGGCTTATTACTGCTTTTATGAGGATTTTCGCGGTACCGGAGTTTGTAAGACCTTATATTAACATTTTTATTGAAAAAAATGAGATTATCCTGATTACACATTTTCAGCATGAATCTTTTACCCCCGAAGGGGCCATGCCCGTTTTGCACCTGGGCCGGCATGAAACAAAAGATTATCTGGAACAGTCGTACCGGCGCTCGGTTCTCGAAAAAACCGGGGGTCCTGCTTTTTCCTACCAGTCATCAGATTTTTATGCATGTATCGATACTTTTGCTACTTTTAAAAACGATAAATGGTCATCTCTTCCGGATACATTCCGTAAAAAATTAAGCGATTGGAGTTTTTACAAGTATGTTTATATCAAACAAACCAATGTAGAATTAATAAAAAAGGGAAGGGCCTGTATAGAAGATACGGGTAACGATATTATCGTATTGCTTGACGAAATCGATGAAATTCTAAAGGACGCAGCAGAAATAGCTCTTCTTCCCTGTGATTGCCGGGCTATCAATCAGGCATGTCAAAATAAAATGACACCCGAGGTATGTATCTTTATGAATGAAGCAGCTCATGCTGTACTGGATAGAGGTATGGGAAGAAGGATCGATAAAAATGAAGCAAAAAAATTAATCGGGCAGGCAGACAAGCATGGTCTGATTCATACACTTAATGGTAACTGGAAAAAGAAAGGTCCGCAAAACCTGTGTAACTGCTGTATAGACGATTGTTTCCCGTTTCGAGCTTCGGAGATTCTTAAAAGCAAAGGGATATGGCCGCAAAGCAGGTTCAGGGCAGTGTACAATTCTGCCGGCTGTACCGGATGCCGCATCTGTGTAAAATTGTGCCAGTTTAATGCATTCCTGTCCGTTTCGGATGACGAAAAAAGCAACAAACGGCCGGTAAAAATAGTATTTAGTCCGGAAAAATGCCGTGGCTGTGGAGTTTGTGCTAATAATTGTCCGGCTGATTCAATTACAATGATACCTCTGTTGTAAATCCCTATAATTCCAGTTCTTTGAGTTTCTCTTGTTTTGGTACTCCGCAATCATCCCATCCCATAAGTTCGTAGTATTCTTTGAGCATCCGCACAAGATTTACCTTTGAACCTTTACATGGTCCGCCTTTAATTGCTTCTCCCGTAAACTTTTTCGGCAGCATATCATCAGCATAATGCATTCCCCTTCGGAGATTAAAGAGACGTTCAACATTGACAATTCTTTCTCCGCATAGTGATAACTCCCCTGCCGTAAAATCCCGGTCGAGTATCACCCGAACCAATTCTGTGATAGCCGTAAGCTCAAAGTCATTGAGGATCGTAAGATACGGTATTTTACAGAGACCGAGCGCATCGAGAAGTGTAGCAGCAATGATGCTTTTTTTTACCATTAAGGGTTTTCCTTCTTCAGAAAGACGATCTGCAGCCTTTTTAGTACCAAA
>QILZ01000039.1 GCA_003233545.1 Spirochaetales bacterium | reverse complement strand
ACAAGCCTGTAGGTTTTTGTATCATGTGTTTCTTCCCGGACGGAAATTATCTCTGCCGGGTACGGAATGTATTCATTTTTCATGATTTTCTGTTATTCCCCGGATAAATACGGACATACCTGTATCGACAGGGCACGCCGTTAAACATCTTCCGCAGCCGACACAGCTGCTTCGGCCATAGACCGGCACATCATATTTTAACTTATGTTCGTAACGCCGCGCTGCACGTGTATACGCTTCCGCCCTGGGGTTATGGCCGCTTGCTTCGCGTGTATAACCGCTGAATACGCATCCGTCCCAGACCCGGACCCTTTCTCCTTCGGTTTTTACGGACGTATCGTACCGCATGCTGCTGTTGTCGTAAACGTTAAAACAGGTGCATGTAGGACATACATACAGACATGCTCCGCAGTAGATACATCTGCCGGCAATACTTTTGTAAATATTCCCGGTATCCGCTCCGCCGCTTTTATCCTGCATACTTTCCACTGCGGAATTAAACGGGACAGACAGTTTAATATTCTTCACAGCATTGTTTTTTATTAATTCCAATCTTTTCTTCAGATATTCCTGGTCCGGCTGTTTATTAAAGAAAACCGGGTTGTCTTTAATAAACTTTTCACCCTTTTCAGAACCGGTTTCTACTATATACCCGTCTTCCTCTGCTATAAACTGAACATCGAACTTATGACTGCTTTCTTTATTCAGCATGGGTCCTGTTTCAGCCGAAGAGCAGAAACAGCTTAAAGGTTCCGGAGGTGTAAGGCAGCCGAAGACTATTGCCATGGAACTACCGGATTTATTTAAATAATAGAAATCTTCGAAACCGTTCTTAAAAAAACTATCAGTTATTTTAAGTGCATGGTAGTCGCACGGTTTTATCCCGAATAAAAGCCGGGGCTTAATTTCTTTTTGTGCCTGATCTTCAGGATTGTCGATTCTTAATTGATCCGGATTCTTAGAATCAGAAGAATATCCAAACATCACCTCCGATTGAGGAAAAAAGACCTCTTTCGGGGGAATAAGAGTCTGTGTGTTTTCGGCTTTTCCTCCCGGTGACAAACGATTAAGAGACTGCTGCCTGTCTTTTCCGTTTTCCGGAAGTTCTTCCAGCAGAATATCCCCGCCGGTTTGCAGAAGAGGAACAAAGACCTGCCACTTTTGCTGAAGGTGAATCAGAAGCTTGCTCAGTAAATCCTCCGGCAGAAAATATAACATAGTTGTTTTTTATACCTTCTCTATTTTAACGGCGCAAACTTTAAACTCCGGTATCTTTGCCTCCGGATCTACTTCCCGAATTGTCAACAGGTTTGCAGCCGATTCTTTAAAGTGAAAGGGAATAAAAACCGAACCGGCGGATACACGGTCGGTAACCTTAGCCTTTACCTCTATATGGCCGCGCCGGGATGTAACGCAAACCATACTTCCGTTTTTAACATCGAGCGCTTTTGCGTCTTCGGGATTAAGTTCCACAAAATTTTCCGGTATTTCCCTGTCCAGGACACTGGTTCTTCTTGTCATGGTTCCCGTATGAAAATGCCAGTAAGTTCTGCCTGTTGTCATAAGGAAGGGATAATCATCATCCGGCTGTTCAACGGACGGAATATATTCAACCGGTAAAAACAAACCCTTTCCCCTTGTGAATTTCCCCTTATGAAGGTAGGGAGTTCCCGGATGTTCTTTATCCGGGCATGGCCACTGAAGGCCGAAGGGTTCCAAACGGCTGTATGTTATCCCTCCGTATATCGGGGTTACGGATGCGATTTCATCCATAATCTCCGAAGGACCGTTGTATTCCATCCCGTTATAGCCTGCAGCCTTTGCTATGCTGCATATAATTTTCCAGTCGGGAACACTGGAGGCGGCAGGTTCCATCGCCTTTCTGATTCGCTGAACCCTTCTCTCCGTACTTGTAAAGGTTCCGTCCTTCTCTGCGAAAGATGAAGCTGGAAGGACAACATCCGCATATTGGGCTGTTTCTGTCAAGAAGAGATCCTGTACGACAAGGAAATCGGTGTTTCTAAGACATTTCTTTAAGTGGTTTAAATCCGGATCACTTAACGCCGGATTTTCACCCACAATATAAATACCCTTTATATTACCCATGCATGCATGTGCAAATATTTCCGTAACGGTAAGGCCGGTCTTGTCAGGGAGGAAGTCCACACCCCAGGCTTTTTTAAACTTACTGCGAACCGCAGGGTCGCCTGCTTTCTGGTAACCCGAATAAACAGAGGGAAGCCCTCCTACATCACACGCTCCCTGAACATTATTCTGCCCTCTTAAGGGATTAACTCCTGAGGCAGGAAAGCCGGCATGCGCCGTAAGCATGGCAAGGTTTGCAAGCGATTTAACGTTATTTACACCCGTCGTATGCTGTGTTATTCCCATGGCGAAAACGATCATTGCCTTTTCGGTTTCCGCATAAATATGTGCAGCTTCTACAAGTATGGACTCGGGAACACCCGTTACTTCTTCCACATACTCAGGAGGATACCTTTTTACGACTTTTGCGAGTTCTTCGTAACCTTCCGTTCTGTCCCTGATATATTCATCCGCAGCAAG
>QILZ01000339.1 GCA_003233545.1 Spirochaetales bacterium | reverse complement strand
TGCTCAGGTTCACCCAGTCCGGGGTAGAAGCTACAATGTATGCTGTCAGGCTGGCAAGAGCGGCGACTCATAAGGATGGAGTTATAAAAGTAGAAGGAGCATATCACGGAGCCAGTGACGTCCTGCTCGTCAACTACTGCCGCAGGGCCGGCATGGATGCCGTCTTCCATAGTGGAAAGTGCAGGAATTCCGGCAGGAGCTACCGAAAATACATTTGTCGTACAGTTTAACGATCTCGAAAGCCTGGAATATCAGCTAAAGAAACACGAGGGTGAAATCGCATGTTTTATCCTTGAACCCTGTATGACCAATGGTGGTGTTATACCGCCGGATCCCGGGTATCTGAAAGGTGTCAGGGAACTGACAATAAAATACAATGTTCTGCTTATATTCGATGAGGTTAAAATCGGAGCACGTATAGCACCGGGCGGCGGAGCAGAAAAATACAAAATAAAACCTGATCTTATAACACTTGCAAAAGCCATCGGAGGAGGAACCCCTCTCGGAGCATTCGGCGGCAGAAGGGAACTTATGGAACTTATAACACCGCTTGGTCCGGCTGTTCATTTCGGGACATACAATGCCAACCCTTTAACTACGACAGCCGGTTTAACATGTTTAAAAGAAGTTCTTACAGCGGGGAAATATAAAGAAATGGACAAACTGGGGGAAAAGTACGCGTCCGGGCTTGAGGAAATTATAAAGAGGTTAAATTTCCCGGCAAGTGTTACACATGAAGGCCCCTTGGGAGGTATTCAGTTTGTGCCGGAAAAACCCCATACATACAGAGAAGCCAATCAGTGTAATAAAGATCTATGGAGAGAATATTGGTACGGAATGCTGAGTAAAGGAGTAATTCCTATGGGAAGCGGCTGGTTCGAAGAATACTCTATTTCCGCGGCGCATACTGTTAACGACATAGAAGAAACGCTTAATATCACAGAGGATGTTTTAAAAACTATAAAGAATAAACTGCTTTAATTTCATGTTATTTAAAAGGAGCGGCGGAAAAGTATTTTACAATATGTTGCCGTTTCATTTTAAAATAAAAAAAGGAGTCAGACATGGGAGTTAACGGCACTGAAATCACTTTCGTCATTATCTACTTCATCGGTATGATCATCGTAGGAGTAGTCGTTGCAAGGAAGATAAAAGGAAGCGATGATTATCTTGCCGGTGGAAGAAGAATGCCTTTCTGGTTGGTTACAGCCACACTTTTTGCTACATGGTGGGGCGGAGGAACAGTTCTTGGGGGATCGGGTGCAGCATTTACTGATGGTTTCCATGGAGTAATTTACGATCCGTGGGGAGCCGGGCTTACGCTGATACTGGCGGGTTTCTTTTTTATGAAAATCGTTCATGATGCAAAGGTAAACACTGCAGCCCAGTTTTTCTCATGCAGATATGGTCCGTGGGCTGCACATTGGTCCGGTATTCTAATGGTACCAACTTATATTCTATGGACTGCTGTTCAGCTTGTGGCAATGGGTAAAATATTCCAGGTTTTACTTGGCTGGCCTTATGCATTAACAATTCTGCTCGGTACGGCTATAATACTATTCTATACCGTACTTGGAGGTATCTTAGCCGTTGCATGGACAGATTTTTTCCAGGTCATAATCCTGTTAGCCGGATTATTTATTATTTTCCCCCTTGCCTTAAAACTTGCAGGCGGATGGAGCCATGTTGTAGCTGCAACACCTGCTGCCCATTTCGATTTCTTTCCCTCAAAAGGAGCCGGTTTAAAAGACTGGTTATGGTGGTGGGGCGCACTCCTCGGTGTGGGGTTAGGCACACTCGCTGCTCCTGATATGTACCAGAGGGCAATTATAGCAAAAAACGGGAAAGTTGCTTCTGCTTCTGCCTTAACGAGCGGTGCCGCTTACTGGATTATCGGTGTTATTCCTGTTTATCTTGCTTTTATAGCAATAACTCTGATAGGTAATGGCACTTTAAGTGGTAAAGTAATAAATGCCGATCCTGAAAAACTTATTCTGATACTTGCACGGACAGTACTGCACCCTGCCTTGGCCGGTATATTTATCGCATCACTTCTCGCTGCTGTTATGTCCTCCGGAGACTCTGCAATGTTTGCCCCTGCGGCTATTTTGTCTAATGACCTTTACAAACCTGCATACGAAAAGATAAAAAAAGAGCCTTTATCCGATACGGGGCTTGTAATATCAACCCGTATTTCCGTTTTAATCATAGCAGGTGCGGCACTCCTTGTAGGTTTCTTCTATGCGAATATGTACGACCTGCTGATTCTTGCCTTTCAGCTGTTATTTCATGTATTGTTCTTTCCCCTTGTACTCGGCGTATACTGGAAAAAGGCAAACACACCGGGAGCAATTGCTGCAATGATTACCGGGTTCGGTTTAGCTGTCGGCTGGTCGATAGCAACAGGGACACTGTTTCCGGAGCCGGAATGGATATGGGCTTTAGGACCCGGAACCGTCGGCGGAGTAGTGATGGTAATAGTTTCACTACTGACCCAGAAGAAATACCCCGCCAAGCCGCTTGTTTCAACTGACGGAAGAATCCTGAAATGGCCGGAACTTGAAACAGCCGAATAGGATTTAAATCATTAAATAAAGGAGCAATAGCTATGTATGCAGTCACCGGTAACCTTTTGGAAGTAGAACTTGCCAGTAAACAGTACAGAACAGAAACTATTCCCGAAGAATTATACGACAATTTCCTCGGAG
>QILZ01000038.1 GCA_003233545.1 Spirochaetales bacterium | reverse complement strand
CTGTTTCCGGTAATAATGCCCGAAAAGCTCCTCTTTCGTTCCGTATCACGAAAATCTTCCCGCTGCGAAACGGCATCGAATATGCTGTTTCCGAACAAAAAGGGTTCCTCATCTCTTTCGACAGGGGAGCAACCTGGGAAGCGAGAAATAACGGTCTTCCCAGACGGGTGACTTATCCTTATGGTAATTTACCTGTACGCCATTTCACCTCCGTCGGCATAGATCCCATAGATCAAAAAAGAGCCGCAGTAACAACAAGAAAGGGTATCTATTTAACGGAGAATTACGGCATCTCCTGGAAACGGATACCGCTCGGAAAACCGTTAAGAAAAAGCTCATATCTTACATCCATTGCGCTTTCACCGGATAACAGGGATACTATTCTTATAGGAACTTCATTTAACGGCTTTTTCGAAACAGACAACATGGGCAAAACATGGACGGATCGTTCGGTGAACCTGAGGTTTCTGTATAAGGGGTCCGGCTTTTACGAAGAGATCAGCGCCGTTACTTATATACCCGGTAATGCGGACAAGATATTTTTTGCATGCAGGTTTACCGGGATTCTCTACTCTTTTAATAAAAAAACCGGAGAAATATCCGGAATTAACCTTCCGAAAAATAAAATACTGACCGGAATGGAAATTATCAAAGGAAAATCCGGCCGTGGTAAGGATAATGACGAACAGAGGACGAGGAATAATTGGATTTTAAAGGTCGATTTTTCTAATTCTTCACTCTATTATTCACTATCTCAAAAGAAATGGATCACCTCAGAGTATACACCGGTAAGAACCTTTGTAACTCTGCAGACGAAAACGGCTTTAGAATCTCCCGGCCGAGGAAAAAATGCTGCCGTAGTCAGAACAGAGACCGGCAAAGCAGCCGATATTTTAAAAGATGAACGTAAAAGACTGGCTGCAGATAAGTACGGCATATACGTCTCGGCTCACAGGGCATCAGGAAAATATCTCGATGATCATATCAATTTTATTAAGAAGTACGGGCTTAATTCTTTTGTTATCGATTGCAAGGATGATTACGGATGGCTGACATACAATTCAAATCTTAAACTCCCCGGTGAGATTAACGCAGTAAAAAGATGGTTTAATCTTGATTCTCTGTTAAAAAAGGCTCATGCAAACGGATTGTATGTAATTGCAAGAATAGTTGTTTTTAAAGACCAGCAGCTTTTCAACTATGACAATTATAAATATGCACTATGGAACAGCAAATCCTTAAGACCGTGGAGATACAAAAAAAAGTACCGGGATAAGGAAAGCGGTGAAACAAAATTATTCCAGCGGGAGTACTGGGTGGACCCGTATTCCGAGTTCGTCTGGCGCTATAATATTAATATAGCCAAAGAGCTGCAGGCAAGGGGCGTGGACGAAATTCAATTCGACTATATACGCTTTCCGTCGGACGGGGATCTATCCGAAATCCGGTACAGGTATAAAAAACAGGGGATGAGCAAAATAGATGCACTGGAATCGTTCCTTAAAATGGCGAGAGAAGCTATAAATATACCAATCAGTGCGGACATCTATGGGTTTAATGCATGGTACAGAATGGGTAACTGGATCGGACAGAGTATCGAAATGATTTCCAAATATGCGGATGTTATATCCCCCATGTTTTATCCTTCACATTTTCCATTGGATTTTCTTAAAGGTAAGGATTATATAAAAAGAGCTGAAATTATATACAGCGAAGGCACAAGAAGAGCTAAAATAATAGTAAACAATGCAGCTTTAATACGTCCGTTTATACAGGCATTCCTTATCGGCAGGGAACTTAAGATGTCGAGAGATGAATATACACATTATTTGACCTCACAGATAAACGGTGCTTTAAATGCGGCAGCCTCAGGTTTTACCCTCTGGAATGCCTCCAACAGGTATTATATGGTTACGGAACCCCTGCAACCGATAATTAACAGGGAGAGAAATAAAAATGAAATACAGTAATAATGCTGCAATACTCTATGCACTTGTGCTGGCGATATTATTAACTGCAGCCTTTACAGGCTGCAGTACCACCCCGAAAAAGACAGAAAAGAAAATAGAAACAGTGAAGGAAAAACCTGGTCAGTGGATTAATCCCGCCATAGAAGAAGCACAAGCACTGTTAAAGCAGGGATCGTACTCTTCACTTATACAGGCTTTGGAAAAAATTAGATCCTCAGGCCTTACGGAAGATCCGTCAGGTTCCGAAACAGCCTATCTTGCCGGGAATCTTTATAAAATCATCTACCCGGAAATAACAGGTAAATTGATCTCCATAAAAGATCTCCGCTATTCCGGAAGATATAAAAAATATTTTGATGATTTTTATAATTCCGGACCTGTAGAACTGCCGAAAACAGCTTATAAAAGCGGTGCCGATTTCTTTGAGCTGCTTCTGCCTGCACTGATTCTTTTAAAAGACAGTACAGTACAATTCCCGGAAGACTACCTTAAAAAGACAATTTACATGCTTAAAGAAGCTTCCGAAAAAGACGTAAATTCCGTCCTTCCTCCATACTTAACGGCTGCTGCGTATAAAGTGCTGAAAAACCGGAGTAAAGAAATAGAGAATTTAAAAAAATCACT
>QILZ01000313.1 GCA_003233545.1 Spirochaetales bacterium | reverse complement strand
CTGCGCCGCCGT
Organism: Spirochaetales bacterium; assembly: GCA_003233545.1. Classification (GTDB taxonomy): domain Bacteria; phylum Spirochaetota; class Spirochaetia; order SZUA-6; family SZUA-6; genus SZUA-6. The sequence goes on along the minus strand of QILZ01000313.1, from coordinate 2,593 downwards.
ATAAGAGCATCATAGACATCACATACGGCAATCAGTCTTCCTGAAAATGATATATTCTGACCCTTCTTGCCCTTAAGATAACCCTTCCCATTGAATCTTTCATGATGCTCGATTATACCGTAATGAATATTATCATGCAAACGCACGGGCAGATTGGGAAACCAATTCTTAATATATGCTTCCACATCCACATGTCTTTTAACATGTTCATACTCTTCATCAGTTAAGCGCCCCTGTTTCTTTATAATATAATCCATATCATTAAGCTTTAATTTTGAATAAATAAACTTACCGATATCATGAAGCAGGCCCGCTATAAAAAGTGATGTAAGCTCTTCGTATTGATCACTTATATAAGAAGCAGCATAAAGCGTAATAACACCGACATCGAAAGAATGGTTAAATGTTGTTTGATCCCACTCCTCCAATTCTACAAGATAGACCAGTGAGGGATCAAAATAAGCAGTTCCTTCCACAAGGTCGGAAGTTATCGATTGTGCAACATTCATAACTTCCGTCTCATTAATACTCCCGGTTGTGATAAAAGAAGACAACATGGAAGTAACTCTGGAAAAATAACTTTTAAAAATCTTTTTCGTATTGCGGTAAACAGGATTACGGAAAATCGAATCGTCAAACATTCCGGCCGCTTTTTCTCTGGAAAAATCTCCTTTCTTTAACTGGTCGTACGGTATCGGCTTCGTAAACATCATCTTTTGTTTTACGGGAATTTCAAATACTTTTTTTTCCTCATTTTTCGTATCGAAAGTTTTCTTATCATTAGAATCCGGAAATCCCCTCAGTTCGGCTTTATCAAAAACATTTATAAAATTCTCCGAAGGAAACAGCCTTTTAATCTGCATTATATTTTTTTCTGTCAGCAGTATTCCGTAAGAAAACAGGGGAACCCTTTTCTGCCTGTCGCCCACTCTGAAAAGATCTTCCGCCAGGCGCATTCCCGGTTCGAGGCTGCTTATCGGTATTTTTTTCATGTATTAATCCTAATGATAATTTGCTATTGATTCAACCGGTATTAATGTTGATAATCTTCCCATGAAAAAACACAATCTTTTACTTGTATTATTCTCTTCTGTTCTGTTTCCTCTTGCGCTTCCGAACGAATTGTTTCCGTACGGGAATTGGTTTATAGGTCTGTTCTCTTTAAGTCCGCTTTTTATCGCACTGGCACTTACGGATTCTTTTAAGTCGGCTGCCATAATAGGTGCTGTCTTCGGTACTCTGACTTCCCTGCTTACCAATTACTGGCTTATGTTTTTTAAAGAGTTTTCCATATGGACTCTCGGAGGAACCGCACTGGGATACGCGGTATTTAATACCCTCCTTGCCCTTTTCTTATACGGCGCTGTTAAATACAAACCGTATTATCGCCCTTTCTTGCTCGCTGTCTGCTGGGCAGTATACGAATATTTCAAATCCACCGGTTTTCTCGGGTATCCGTGGGGATTAATTGCATACCCTGTTAATACTATTATTCCGATGATTCAGTTCGTAGATATTACAGGCATATGGGGATTATCATTTATCATGGCACTTATAAATTCCATCATTGCCGAAGTTATTTTATACAAATTTTACTTTAAAAAACCATCCGCCGGCAATATTAAAACAGGACCGGTTTACGGTTCATTAATTTTTACAATTATTATAGTTGCTGCTGTTTTTTCTTATGGTTATATAAAAATTAAACAGAACATCCCTTTCGAAAAAAAGCTGAAAGTCCTTCTTGTTCAGCAGAACACAGATTCATGGGTGTTCAATGGAGAACGCAAAAGTATTCTTATAAATGAAAAACTTACTAGGAAAGGCATAGAAGAGGGGGGCACGAAACCTGATATCGTGGTATGGAGCGAAACATCGCTTATGCATCCGGCAGTAGGATATGGGAATTTTTTCGAAAACTATCCGAAAGAAAACCCTCTGCTTCCGTTCATCCGCAGGGAAAATACCTATTTTTTAATAGGAGCGCCGATATTACTGAAACCGGAATATTCAAAAAAATCAAAAAGACCCCGTATCCGTGCAATGAATGCCGTAGTATTATTTAACCCTAAAGGGAATGTTGTAAAGTATTACGGAAAGCAGCATCCTGTCCCGTTTGCGGAGAGTATTCCCTTCTGGGATGTACCATGGGTTCGTGGGTTTTTCCAGAAATATATCGGAATTCAAAATGTATGGGTTATGGGAAGAAGTTATACGATATTCAACCTGCCCTTAAGGGACGGATCCACGGTAAAATTCGGTACCCCAATATGCTTCGAAGACGCCTTTTCTCCGCTTATACGGACATTTGTTAAAGAAGGAGCGGAACTACTTATAAACCTGACAAATGATTCCTGGTCCAAAACCGTTTCATCGGAAACACAGCATTTTGTTGCAGCCAAATTCAGATCCGTTGAAAACAGAAGAGTTCTTATACGTTCCACTACAGCAGGTGTAACCTCTATAATCGATCCCTGGGGCAGGACATTAAAATCCATACCCCTCTTTAAAGAGGGATATCTATCCTATAACGTTCCTGTTTATAAAACTAAAAGTTTAACTTTCTATACGAAATACGGAGACTATTTTCCCC
>QILZ01000326.1 GCA_003233545.1 Spirochaetales bacterium | reverse complement strand
CACTTGCAAAGTGGGCTGCCGATCAGCCAACTACATATATGAACTACGAACAGGTAAGCGGTACAGGTTATGAGCCGCCTTCCGGCCACGACGGCGCCGATGTATACAGACTCGAAATAAAGAACCTGGTGGCGAATGGCGACTTCGAAAACAGTACGATCGGGGCTGCTCCCTCCGGCTGGGTTTTGTTCCCCGGAGGAGGATCTCCGGATACCCTGGAAATTGTAGATTCCGGTTCAGGGAAGATATACGACAAAACAATGCACCTTAAGCTCGATAATGCATTGGACAGGGTGGATTTTAACGTTAGAGATACTGTTAACGGTGCTATAGATGGTTTTTTAGAGAACAGTTCATACCTTGTCCGCTTTAATTACAGGACTCCGGGAGCTCTTGTTTTTGAATTAAACGATACGTCTGTTTCTCTTGGCTGGCTTAAGTTTTTCGGTGGGGAAAACGGTGGGAAAACCAATATTACAATAACAAATTTACTGGAATTTCCCCCTGCGGAATTAAAGGGTTCATTTCCGGATGAAACAGTAGGAAGTGCCTCCGATTATTATTTTTCCTTCGGTTCTGTTGATTCCGGTAACAGCGGTCCGCAGGAGGGGTACATAGATAACTTCAGATTAATACGAACCGATTTAAAATACAGACTAAGACTTCTCTTAAACTATGCAGATGATACTTCGGAACCTTTAATATCCGGTTCTTACAGATTTTCCGTATATGTAAAGAGGGATCCTTCTGCGGGAACAAACAACAGATTTGCCTCGAATAGAATAAGTTTGGGTATAACCGGGGGAGGAGTTTCGAGCAGCGGCATGGATTTCGATGAAAGTTCGTTCAGCAACTATCATCAATATTATGATGGAGTGGACGGACAGGACTGGTCGGATTGGAGCCGGGTATCTGTCGATCTTACTCTGCAGATACCGAACTCATCCAGCAGAGTGATGGAGGTATCGATCTGTCCTACGGATGATTCTCAAGGTGCCCTATATCTGAACGCCGGAAGTATTCTTGTTTCGGCACCGAGCCTCGAGCTGTTTCCGGATGGGTTTCCATAAAAAAATGGAATTAAACAGGGTAAAAAAGATAGCCGGGAAATATTCACATCTGTTTATCAGGGCTTATATTTACGGTTCCACTATCAGGAACGAGCAGGATGAGTACAGTGATGTTGATATAGTATTGGTCAGAGAGACATCCGTTGATTTCTTTGACAGAGTGAGAGAAGTAATAAAGTTAGTGCTTGAACTCGGGCAGACGGATATAATTATATATACACCGGATGAAATTAATATTTTGTTAAAAGAGCCGGGAAGATGGTTTTTAAAAAAAGCAGTTTCCGAAGGGGTATTAATTGAAGGAAAACAGACAAGAGGCCCTAAGGTGGCTGAAACAGGCAGAAAATGATCTTGAATATGCAAAATTAGGACTTAAAGAAGGGTTTTTTGCACAGGTCTGTTTTCAGTGTCAACAGGTTTGTGAGAAGACTTTAAAATCTATTCATTACGGATACTTAAAAAAGAGGATCGTATATGGACATTCTCTTGTAAATCTTTCGAAAAACCTTAATTTGGAAGAATCGCTTATCTTTTTTGTTTTCCATATTATCTACGATTATTTTACGATTAATACCTTCCTTATTTCATCGATTCCGGGCCCCACAACACGGATAAAGTAAACACCTCTTGCTACAATTCTATTTCCTCTGTTTCTGCCGTTCCAGGCGAATGAGTATTCACCCTTTGCCTGCCTTCCCCTGTGCAGTATCTGAACAATATCGCCTTCTAAGTTAAATACCTGAACCGTAACAAGACCCGATTTTGCTATTGTGTAGTTTATAATTGTATTTTCTCCTGCTGTCGGATTAATAACATTGTTCAGAATAGTTACTCCGGCTTTCTGCCTTACGATATCCCTTATCGGTATAATCCACGGCTGTATAAGCCACGGTATTTTGGAATTGCTGTCTGTCTGCGGAACAGCTCGTGCGGAGAATAAATTACCGAGCATTATTATAAATTCGATATTTGCACCGTTCTTTATTTCCTCATCGGAACCCGGGATTAAGAAGTCCCTGATATTGCCTGATATTCTAAAGGGATTTAATCCCCTGGCCTCTGTATTCGCTTTCGGTATAAATCCCTGTATAAGCGAGGGCAGCCAGATTCCGTCTGCGAGATAGGAACTGTCAGGGGCAACATCGTAGTAAATTTTCGTCGCTATATTTTGTTGATTATTAGCAAGAATGGAAGTCTCGAGTGTTATATCCCTGTCCATAAGCCTTCCCGAACCGTCAAAATCCCGTAATGCGCCGCTTGCGCCCCCGTGCAGAGCATCCGAGTGAATCCCGTCCGAAGCCCAGACAGGTTCTACAACGCCGAGTCCTATATCCGTTACTCTGTGCTGATAGGTTGCGGACATAGCATTGCCCGGTTTATCGTAAATGGAATTCGCTTTTGGTTTGATAATACCTGTAACTGCCGTATTGGGAGTAAGTGCCTTATTAAGTGTAAAAAGCACCTGGGTAACTCCATTATCAGAAGCCTTATCCAGTAGTTTTATCGAATCAAGGGCATTATCGCCGACAAATGTAAAGTCGCTTACACTGATT
>QILZ01000097.1 GCA_003233545.1 Spirochaetales bacterium | reverse complement strand
ATTTAAAAACAGGCAGCCTTAAAATGGCCGGTAATCTTCTCTATCTCGAAATTCTAACGGGAGATTTCTGGTTAAGACTTAACAAATTATTCGGCAGCACACCTTCCCCGCAGCCGGTTATTAAACCCTATAGGGGATTTTTCTTAGGCTGGCTTAATAAACCTCTTGCAAAACTTAAAGCAGAGGAGTACGGAATAAACATCCCGGAATCCTTTTCCAAATTCTCAACAGGTATAATACAGATTACCTTTCCTGCAGCCGATTCCCGGGAGAGAGTCTATTGGAATTTTGAGATCATAAAAAAAAATATTAATTAAAGCGTTTCTATTCTTCGCCTTATTGTTTCCGTTATCCTTTCCGATATCAACGAAACGGAAACCGCATATCCTTCTTCCGTTAGACTGGTACAAAATTCGGTGTGTTCTCTTCCGCTTCTGTAATCCGGAACTCTGTCCGGAAACTTTAAATATCTGTCGAACAGTCTTTTATCATTATCCACGAGGAGACTGCTCTGGTAAAAAAGTACGTATTTCCTTCTGTACAATGACGAGCCTAAGATTTTTTTCTTACCGACGGTAAGATCGGAGATACCCGCATATTCTATGTTTCCGATCCCCGCTGAGGTAAGGGCATCCATAATCCACCGGTTGATTTCTCTCATGAACTTAACATTATTAAAACGGGTGCTCACCTTTTTTGCAAGGGCAACTACAACCTGTCCGGGAGAAAGCACAACAGTTCCCCCGCCCCCTTTCCGCCTTAACACGGGAATTCCATCCGTCTCCACACGATCGAGGAAAAGCTCCCTCTCTGCTTTCCCACCGGCACCGAGAACAATCTGCACCACGGTCGGTTCATACACGCGATAAACCGGAGAACCCTCATTTAATACAGCTATCAGAATATCTTCATTAACGGTTTTAAAGGTACTATGCATCGATCTTTAAACATCAGGCACCGTACTTCTTTAACTTCCCCGCATACGACAGGGCAAGACGAATCAGCATTTCTCCCGGTATATTACTCCATAACCCTTTTGCACATGTCCTTTCTCCGAAATGGCTTACATCATCGGGACGAATTCCTTCGGAATGAATAAGGAAAGGTACAGGATGTCCGCTGTGAGCTTTTAAAAAGGCAGGAGTGGAATGATCACCCGTAATTATAAGTACATCCGGGTTAAGCTCTAAAAGCTTCGGCAGAAAGGCATCGACTTTTTCTATCTCCGAAACCTTGGCATTAAAATCACCGTCCTCGCCTTTCGAATCGGTATATTTATGATGAACAAAGAAAAAATCATGCCTGTCCCAGTTCGCCTTAAGTGCTTCCGCCTGGTCTTCGAGAGTAGAAAGCCCGTCTATGATATCCATTCCGAGGAGCCGGCTTATACCCTTGTAATCCGGATAAACGGCAAGTGCGGCAGGATTCAGTTTATACCGTTCCTTCATGGAAGGAATATGAGGAAGTTCCGCAAAACCTCTCATTAATATCGTATTTGCAGGTTTGCTGTTTTTAAGTATCCTGTTCACTTGTAAGACAAACTCCGCTGTAATCTCCGCCATTCTGCGGCCTTCTTCCGCAGTCGGCCGGGGATCCGGAGCTTTAACACCGGTAGCCTGCGGGTCCGTATCCGCAACTTTATCCGAAAGGCCTTCCCCCTGAAAAACAGCCACTGCCCTGTAATCCTTTACCGGCTTTACCGATACTTTAACTCCTTCGATATCTATGCTTTTAAGCATATCGCAAAGTTCCGCACATTTCCCGGTTGGTATCCTTCCCGCTCTCCTGTCAGTAATATTACCGGCGCTGTCCTTAGTGGCAAAATTAATCCTTGCCGCGACATCACCGGCTTTCATCGGAAAATTTATTCCCATAGCCGCTACCACTCCTCTACCGATGGAATAGTCGAAGGGGTAATAACCAAACAGAGAAAAGTGGCCGGGAGCGGATCCCGGAGTTATCCCTATGCCGAGAGGAGTCTGCAGCCCGCACTCCGATTCCAGGGCAAGAGCATCCATTACCGGGGTCTTTGCCGTTTCAAGCTCAGTCTTCCCACCCTTCTCCATGGGAAGGCCTCCGAGCCCGTCCATGACCAGAAGAACAATCTTTTTATCATTCTTAAGAGCAAGTTCTTTTACAATATCCATTAATACTACCTCCTGCCGTATCGATCCGAAAATAAACGCATGCACCTCATCCGAAAAGATGCGAATGTGTCGTTGCAATACACCTGTTCATAATAACTGCGATACCGTTATCCTCTGCAAGCCTTGCCGCCTGCTCATTGTTAACTCCTAGCTGCATCCATACAGCCTTCGCATGAATCTTTACAGCCTCCTCGACATGAGGATAGACAAACTCCGATCTCCGAAATATATTAACGATATCCACCTTTTCCGGCACAGAAATAAGATCCGGATATACCCTCTCACCAAGGATTTTATTCCCCGCCTCTTTAGGATTCACCGGAATAATTTTATACCCTCCGGACTTAAGGTAGGACGCAACCCAATGGCTTGTTCTTAAAGGATCGGACGATAATCCGACAACGGCAATTGTATCAGCGGCTTCAAGAATGGCCTTTATATCCAATCTACTACTCATAATTATTAGACAAGTTAACTTTATC
>QILZ01000364.1 GCA_003233545.1 Spirochaetales bacterium | reverse complement strand
GGAATAGAGTAGAGCGGGGTAGATTATGTCGACAATAACAGCAGAAAATATTCAGCCTAAGGGCAAAAAAATAATTAATGATAAATATCTCGTCTATGTTGTGGGAGGCTTAATCGGGCTCTTCCTCCTGGTTTTTATGCTTCTTCCGGTGTTGAATATCCTAAGACTCAGTATGACTGCATACGACCCGAATAAACATGAATTTTTAGGCAGATTAACGCTGGCCAATTTTACCAATTATTTCAGTAAGCCCGCTATAGTACAGTCACTCTATCACAGCCTGTGGATAGCAGGCTGGTCTATGGTGATTACCACGACACTCGCTTTCTTCTTTGCATACGGGTTAACAAGAACTACGATCAGGTGGAAAAAGGCCCTGTACTATGTTGCCATGACTCCCCTTATTGCACCGTCACTGCTGCAGGCAATGGCATTAATATCCCTGTTTGGTTCCAACGGACTTATAACGGCAGGCCTTCTCAATGTGGAGTGGAACATTTACGGACCTACCGGAATAATTATTTCCGAGGTTCTCTACTGTTTTCCCCATGCCATGGTAATTCTTTACACAACTCTCTCTGCCGTGGATTCCAGACTGGACGAAGCTGCATCGAGCCTCGGCGCTTCGGAGGTAACAACCTTTTTTAAGATAACAGTACCCACCGCGAGGTACGGCATATTTTCCGCTGCAGCCCTGGTCTTTAATCTGGCCATTACAGACTTCGGAAACCCGATTATAATAGGCAGAGGCTATAATGTTTTATCAACGGAGATTTACCTGCAGGTTATAGGAATGCAGCGTTTTGACCTGGGAACAACGATCGCAGTCGTTCTTCTTGTCCCGTCGATCATCGCATTCCTTCTGAATTACTACTTTACAAAGAAAAGCCACTCCTTAATCAGCGGCCAGGCAAATCCCCACCTGCCTCCGTCACGCCCTTTAAAAAAATACGGCTTCGCTGCATACAGCTGGACTATTGCCGGTATCCTTCTCTCTGTAATCGCTGTAATCATTGTTAAGTCTTTTATAAAGGTCTGGATGTATAACTGGTCATTTACAACGGGTCATTACCAGTTTAAGATTCCAGGCGGCATCAGTGTACTCTGGACGAGTCTTAAAATCGCACTTTTTGTCGGTTTTTTCGGGGCATTTCTAACCATCGTAAACGGATATATTATCGAAAAGAAAAAGCCGTTCTTTGCCCAGCCGTTATACCTCTTCTCTGTTATTCCGGCAGCAATTCCGGGACTCGTTATGGGACTGGGGTATATTTTAATTTTTAATACGAGGATCCTTAATCTTGATAATATACTGTACGGCAAACCTCTGATTATTATTATAAATGTTATCATTACAAATTTTACACTCGGTACACTTTCCAGTATTTCCAACATGAAAAACATAGATAAATCCATGGATGAAGCGGCAACAAGCCTCGGCGCGAATACTACGAAAACCTTTCTTCGGGTTATCTTTCCCTTAAGCCGGGTCTCGTTTATAAGCAATCTTATCTATTACTTCATGAGAAGCATGGTTACCATCAGTGCCGTTATATTCCTGATATCTCCGGATGTACACCTTGCTTCCATAGCGGTTATAAACCTCGAAAAAGACGGCCAGGAAGGACCTTCGGCAGCGATGGCTACACTTATAATAGTCGTTGTTATAGCAATGCTTGCCATATTCGCTCTGCTCTTTAAAAAGAGAGGGCTAAAGGTAGTTGCAGAATCCGAGTAGTACCGGAATAAGAGGATAGATTTAAAAAATGATTCTTTTAAAAGTATTAAATAACGGACTTGACTTTGAACAGATATTTGTATATATAGGTAGATAGGTAGACATGTAATATGGAAACAGTGGACAGGAACAATCCGATACCGATATATCTCCAGCTTGCAAATATTCTCGAAAAGAGAATTATCGACGGGGTATACAAGGTAGGCTCTAAAATACCATCGGAAGGACAGCTCGCTGCTGATTTCCACATTAATCGAAATACGATACGCCAGGCAATAAGCGTGCTCGTTCAGAAAGGACTGCTGGAAAAACAAAAAGGAGTCGGTACATTTGTAAAGAGGACAACCACACTTCACCCTATACACCGGCTTGGGAAGATGACAAGCTTTGTGGACGATTTCGAGATGAACCACGTTGACATCGAAGATATAATCACTGCGAAAGACATTATAAAAGCTCCTTCCGGTCTTGCCGAAAAGTTAATGATAGAAACAGGCGCAAAGATAATAATGCTGGAAAGAATCCGTATTGCAGATAAAACGCCTTTTCTGCTCGAGCGTCAGTTCTACTCATACGAGAAATTTTCGGGATTAATGGAAATGGAAATTAAGGGCTCCATGTATAAACTTCTTACGGAGAATTTCAATGCCGACCTGCATCATTCAATCCAGACCATTAAAGCCGTAAAACCGGCAAAGGAAATAGCACAGAGATTACAAATCAGCAGAGCTATTCCATGTATTATGCTCGAAAGCCTTGCATATACAAGCGGGGACATCTGTATTGAAATCCTCCGTTCGTATTACAGGGGTGACCGGTATGTATTTACAGTAGAAGCGGGTGAATACAGAAGGGAAATGAGTTCGGGAGAAGTTAAATAAAACAACATATTTAA
>QILZ01000114.1 GCA_003233545.1 Spirochaetales bacterium | reverse complement strand
GCTGTTCTTGCTGAAAAAGATAAAAATCCATGGGAATTCAGCCCCGAACAGTTATTCGGCATAATCGAAAAACAATGCGAAGACGGCATAGACTTTGTCACTGTTCACTGTGGAATAACCGAAAGAAGCCTTGAAGTAGTCGATAACTCACCAAGAATCGGCGGAATAGTTTCCAGGGGCGGGTCGATCTTTGCTTCATGGATAAAACATAATAAAAAGGAAAATCCTCTGTATGAGAATTTCGATAGACTTCTCGAAATTCTATTCAGGTATGATGTTACCCTCAGCCTCGGTGACGGGCTAAGGCCGGGAGCTATCGCGGATGCTTCCGATAAACCCCAGATGGAAGAGTTGATAATTATGGGTGAATTAGCAAAAAGAGCACGTGAAAAAGGAGTCCAGGTTATGATAGAAGGACCGGGTCATGTGCCGATTAATCAGATTAAGGCTAATGTTATAATGGAAAAACGGATATGTGACGAAGCCCCCTTTTATGTTCTTGGTCCTCTCACAACAGACATTGCACCGGGTTACGATCATATAACTTCAGCAATTGGCGGAGCAATAGCAGCAGCATCCGGAGCCGATTTTCTGTGTTATGTGACCCCCGCAGAACACCTTAAGCTGCCGGACCTTAACGATATAAGGGAAGGAGTAATAGCTGCGCGAATCGCGGCTCACTCCGGAGATATAGCCAAAGGCATAAAAGGTGCTGTCGAGAAGGATATTGAAATGTCAAAAAAGAGAAAAATCCTCGACTGGGAAAGTATGTACAAATTGGCAATCGATCCGTACCTGCCGAGAAAAAGAAGAAAAGAAAGCGAAAACTTCGATAAAACTGTATGCACGATGTGCGGGAAACTTTGTGCAATAGATTTACTTAATACTACTCTTTAGAGAACTTTTATGTTAAAGGATTACAGGTATAAATAATGAATAATTTTTCTGAACCAGCCGCTGCAGGATTGGAGACAATAAGGGCAAAGAAACCCCTTATACATAATATAACAAACTTTGTAGTGATGAACTACACAGCTAATGCGCTGCTTGCGATAGGTGCTTCGCCAGTAATGGCCCATGCTCCGGAAGAAGTCGAGGAGATGGTTTCTTTTGCAGGAGCGTTGGTTCTGAACATAGGAACTCTCACCAGGGAGTGGGTCTCCTTTATGATTAAGGCTGGTAAAAAAGCAAATGAATTAAAAATACCGGTTATCCTGGATCCTGTTGGTTCGGGCGCTACGAATTTAAGAACCGATTCCGCCGGAGAAATAATTGATAAAGTAAAAATAACGGTAATAAAAGGAAATGCTTCTGAAATCTTATCGTTAAAAGATGTAAAATTCAAAACCAGGGGTGTGGACTCGGTAAATGCCGTTGAAGATGCCGAGGAAATGGCTATCGTTATAGCAAAAGAACTCGATACTACTCTTGCAATAACCGGGCCGGTCGATTTTATCACCGACGGCAGCAGAACTTGCAGGGTTTATAACGGACATCCTCTGCTGAGTTATGTAACCGGGACAGGCTGCACGGCAGCAGTGGTAATCGGAGCCTTTCTTTCCGTCGAGGCTGACCCTTTAACTGCCTCCGCAGCAGGACTTGCAATGTTCGGACTGGCCGGAGAGTGGGCTGCAAGAAAGGCTGAAACGCCCGGAACTTTCCAGATTGCTCTTCTTGATAGTCTTTATGAAATAAAGGCTGAAGATCTAAGAAAGGAAGCAAGGATAAGGTGAAAAGAAAAGGTATAGACTTTACCCTTTACCTTGTTACCGATAGAACACTATCCCGGGGCAGAAGTATTTTAAAGATAGTAAAAGCCGCTGTCCGAAGCGGTGTTACAGTCGTTCAATTAAGGGAAAAGAATGTCTCGACAAAAATTTTTGCAGAAGAGGGGTTGCGAATAAGGGACTTCTTGGAAAAAGAGAGAATTCCTCTCATTATTAACGACAGAATAGATGTTGCACTTGCAATCGGTGCAGATGGGGTTCATCTGGGACAGGATGATATGCCTCTTAAACTTGCTCGAAGGATTCTTCCTGATGAGTTTATAATAGGCGTATCAGTTGGATCTATAGAAGAAGCTGTTAAAGCCGAAAAAGGAGGAGCTGATTATCTCGGGTTAAGCCCGGTGTATTTCTCATCTACCAAGAAGGACGCAGGAGAGCCCCTGGGACTTGACGAAATAATAAAAATCAGGGAAGAGGTATCTATCCCTCTTGTGGGAATCGGCGGTCTTAATTATAAAAATTCGGCTGAGGTGATAAAAGCAGGGATTACCGGAATTGCAGTTGTTTCTGCCATAGTTGCTGCAGATGACCCGGGGAAAGCCGCTGCATCCCTTAAAGAAATTATACAGAGAGCTAAAAATGAAACTTAAAGAGATCGGCGAATTCGGTTTTATCAACCGTATAGAAAAAAATTGCATAAATAACCGGGAAAAAATAATAAAAGGAATCGGCGATGATGCAGCGGTAATTCCCGCTGATAAAGATATGTTTTTGCTTGTAACAACGGATATGCTGATTGAAAATATCCATTTTAAAAGAGGGAGCATAACCGGAAAAGAACTCGGACATAAATCGATTGCGGTAAATTTAAGCGACATTGCGGCAATGGGAGGAATTCCTGAAAATGTTTTT
>QILZ01000330.1 GCA_003233545.1 Spirochaetales bacterium | reverse complement strand
CATGGTTAAGTTCGCAAGTGTGGATAATGCTCATGTAACAATCACCGATCTCTGAACCATGCTCGGTTTTAAAGAAGAGTGAGTTTTTGCGGTGGAGGATTGATTTTTTCAAGGCTCGTTGGACGGATGTTATTGTCCCGTGGAGCTCCGGCCCGCTGAGAGAAAAAGAGTAAGTGGCTGCCAGTGTCTTAGCATATATTAGATTGCACAACCGAGACTGCTATTCGGCTCTGTCTTCTTTTCGTCGAACCGGGCGGTCATCCGGTTACTATGCGTTATGCTATCATTATGGTAAATCTCCCGTAGAACTTCTATTATTATAGATGCACTCCTGTGGAAATGCTTCTATCAGTTCGACAAATTTCCTTCGACCATGAGTAAGGCAATTTGCAAGCAGGACATCGAACTCATCCTGTTCGTTGTTGCCGGAGGCATCACACATCTGAATTGGAGCTCCACGTTCCCGTTCGCGATGTTGTAAAAGCTCTTTTAAATTTTCACCTGCGGTGTTTCTTCCTGTATAATACAAAGCAATTTTGTATCGTCGTTATGAATCACTTTTCCCTGGGCAGCCAGAGCAACAAGAGTTAAATATACCGGCATTATTTCAGAAACAGCGGCTTCTGTTATTTCCCATTGTGTTGAAGAGGGGAGCGGCAGTAAATGTTGCACCACACAGGTTGCAGCGAAACTTTTCCAATTCATATATGGTTGCCTTAAATGGAGCCTGTGAGATAACATGGACAAACACTCCACATTCTCTCACAGGATATAGTTTTCCCTTTACACATTTCGGGCAGGAGTCTCCTGTCCTGCATGTTGTATGCGGAACAAAAACTGTCTCTGCATTTTTATAAGAATCTTTGCCATTCCGGCCATGTCCCTTCGGTTTCTCTTTGTTTTCTTTCTTAACATCAGAATCCTCTGTGGATGGCTTTTCGTCTTTTGCTTTTTTCTGATTGAATAGCAAATAGCTTACGTAATCGATTTATCGAAATATTCTTCTTTATTAACTCTTCGTTTATCGATATAACTGCAAAAATCAGGGACTTCAATAAGGAGAGCCGTTTGACAATTAATGAAAGAATATGGGAAGCCAGAAATCTTATACGGATCCATGGAAATATGAGGTAGCGATGGTTGCCTGCTATGAGTGAGAGATTTTGTTCTGTTCTTTCTGTCCCCACCCTATATAGTTATCTTTGGCAGCAATCTTCCACGCGGCTGCTCTAAACAATAGGCTGGCGAGGGGAACATCATCCCGGCTTTTTATCAAGTACTGAATATTCTCTCCAATCTAAGGTATTTAATCCCAGGTAATGGTATAGATTCATGTATGTCGCAAATAACTCCCTTTCATGCCGGTCTTGAAGAATCCGGATATTGACAGGGGTAACATCGGATAGCCTTCCATCAACCCTGGTTGTTTCATGTAGAACCAGTGCTCTGGCTGTTCTTTTACCATTATTAGTTTGATGTCTTCCGGGCGGCAGCACAATAAATCCACGACACTCAATTTTTAACAGCATACTTCGACAAGCCGTGTCTTTCTGCTGCCCGTAAGGCGTATGCCAATTCCATGCACTGCAAATCTCTCCGGATAATCTTGTTCGATGTCAATCGGGATTGTCCTCTATTAATGAAGAAATGAACTCGATATCCTTACATGTTATTATTCGTCCCTGGATTGTCATGTTCTCGATCATGGGTCAAGTATAAAACAATTGTTCAAACGAGTTCAGTACTATTCTTGTTTTTATTATTTTTTTTCAGGTATTGCCGGGGTAACCGGCTTCCAAAGTTTCGGTCCTTTTGCCGCGTAGAAACGGCTGTTCCAGAGCAACATTTGCAGTTGGTAAACGGCGAGGAAACTTATTGTTCCATCATCCGGCCACCAGGTCAGGGTTCCCGACGATAGGCTTTTCTGACAAAGCCAGAATCCCTGGACGTCATACATCAATATTTTTATCGAGGTTCGCCTTCGATTTCGAAACACGAAAACCGTCCCGGAAAAAGGATCATAGTCAAAGACCTGTTTACAGATAGACGCCAACCCGTCGATTCCTTTTCGAAAATCCACGGGTTGGGTTGCCACCAGAATACTCGGCTGCGGAGTTAGTTGTATCACAGGAAAAGCCTCACGATCCGGTGAATCTGCGACTGGCCCATCCCCGAAAAGGAGAAGCGTACCGTCTCCTTCCCCGTTCGGAAATCAGACTGCTCGATACTGCCTGCTTCTCGTTGTTTTTTTAAAACGTTGTAGCTTAAGCCCAGCTGGCGGGCCACTCTTGTTGGTCGTTCCCATTTGCAGACTTCGGCGGCTTGTTCCAGGGGGGCAACCTCCGGTGAATTCGTGATCGCTTATTCGTCCTGTTTTGCCGCCATTCGGCAAAGGCCCGTTGTACGGATTCCAGTGTGATCGGGTCTGTTGGATTCTTATTCATTTCGATCCTCCGGCTTTAAAACTTGGGCTAAACAAGCCCGGCTTCACCTATTTTAACCGGTGATCAGGCGATATTCACGCAGTTTTGCCGGAAGGACACGCCCTCTCTGGTCCTTACAGTAGTCTGGTCCTTACAGTAGGGCGGTATTATTTTAACTTAAGATTTTGTCTAACTGTTCGTAAGAAATATTGTCAATATAATTTAAAAAATCACAGGGGTATAAACCGGAAGAGGCGAAGAAGACATGGATGCGAATGAACCGATGGCAATCTATACAAAGAAAAGAAGCTAAGTTTACTATGAACCTTCAGTGGTTTCGAGACAGAGAGTTGATCTTTCTGAAGGATTGGACTACATGTTCCTCTTAAGCCCAGTGAGGCTTAGTTGTTAATCGAAGAGCGGCTTACCTGGCCGGTACGAGCCGTTCTGTAGAGAGGGGGTAGCCTGGAATTAGGCTACTTCCTACCATATTTTTCATAATAATTCTCCACTTCAGATATTGTACGTATTAT
>QILZ01000029.1 GCA_003233545.1 Spirochaetales bacterium | reverse complement strand
GTTAATTAAAAAATATGAAAATTTACCCCTGCTCCTAAAAGCCAGGTAATACCGTCGGTTTTTGATATTCTATTACCGCTATCGTTTACTGCCTTTTCCGAAAAATTAAAAAGCCTGCGATTGTAAAACTCGAATCCGAAGGTTCTGCTTAAATCGATATTAATTCCTGCTTTAACAGAATCACAAAATTCATATATGCCCGTCTTTGCTGCAGTACCGGTGTAGAATTTTTCATAATCCAATGCAAGATAAAATCCGCCAAGCGGGATCTTTATACCTAATCCGAAGGAAAAGAGGCCGAGAGGTTCTATTCTCTTTATGTTTAGAATATTATCTCCGCCGGGAACTACACTTGTGTATATATTGCCGATAAACTGAAATATACCCCAGAAACGATAATTGGCTCCGAATGAAAGATTCTGATTTACACTTTCATTCGAGACCGGTATATTGTAATCGGCACTGATGGTAAATTTGTTCCTTGCAAAAACCGAAGTGCTTATCACAATAAGAATAAAGCTTATAATTATAATTCGCCTTTTCATTGATTCCTCCATATTCTACATGCTGGTAAATAAGTGATACATTACTATATACCATATATAACACATATTTATAGAAAATCTGTTACCAGGATTAATTTTATTTAAGTAACACCTTTATTAATTTTTTGTGTTATATAATATAGTAGAAGTAATTATCTACTTAATTTAAAAAGGAGCCAGCTAGTACGTGCCTGTAAATGTGGAAGACTTCTATAGAAAGTATGGTCCCATGGTTCTCAGAAGGTGCCGAAAACTGCTTATGAATGAGGAAAAGGCAAAAGATGCCATGCAGGATGTATTTGTCCGAATTTTACAGAATGAGAAACGGCTTAAGAAGACTTATCCTTCCAGCCTGCTCTATGTAACAGCAACAAATGTCTGCCTTAATATTATCAGAAAGGAAAAACGAAATCCTCGATCTGCAGGCGGGGAACTTCTCTCTGCCATTGCAGGAAACGATGACCCGGAAAAGCAGGCACTTACCCTTCATTTTCTCGATCGGCTTTTTAACAGGGGAGAACAATTAACAAAAACTATCGCAGTTCTTCACTATATGGACAGGCTTACACTGGAGGAAACTGCAGAGCAGGTTAATATGTCGGTTTCGGGAGTACGCAAACGCCTGCGGCAGCTAAAAGAACTGGGGCTTTCTCTTAAGGAGGTGTAGAGATGCAGACTAACAATATTCCGGATATTTTTTATGAAAAACTTATTTTAGACGAACTGCCGCCCCGGAGGCGCGAAGAGCTGCTGAAAGCAGAAAATACAGGTAAAAAGATTACCCGGCTTAAAGAATCAAATGCAGTAATACTCGGTAAATACCCTCCGGAAATAATTTCCAGGTCTATAATAATTCGGCTTAAAGAGGAGAGAAAATCGAATAAGCTGCACATACTATCCTCGTTTTTCTATTCGAGAAAGTTTTTTCTTGTCATTACTGCCGTTTTTGTTCTTTCGTTTATCGGGATTATACAGTTAAAATATGCAGGGGTTCCGGTTAAAAATCCTGTTAAACCCGGTATCGAAACAACGCGTATTAAAGGGCTGTCGCCATATATTAAAATATACAAAGAGACAAAAACCGGGTCTGTATTACTTAAGAACAACTCACCTGTAAAGAAAAATGATATTCTCCAGTTAAGTTACAATTCTGCAGGCTATAAATACGGTATCATTTTTTCCATAGACGGGAATAGAACCGTATCGCTGCATTTTCCCGGGGCAGCTACATCCCCGCCTTTGCTCAAAAAAGGTATGGAGGTTCCCCTTCCCTATGCATATAAGCTCGACGATGCCCCTTACTTCGAGCGGTTCTTTCTTGTCACTTCCAATACCGGGATTAATGTTGGTAAGTTTCTTAAGTTCGTGAAAAAACTTCCCCTTTCCAGGGTTTCGGATAAGGATTTTATCCTGAATATTCCAGGAGGCTTTAGACAATCATCTATTCTTCTTAAAAAAGGGAATAATCACAATGAATAAAAAATATATAATAAGCATACTTTCAGTTATTTTATTTCTTATATATCAGCCTGCTTTTGCCGGAAATGACCCCGCTGTTTTTCGGAGGTTCGGGTTTTTTATCGGATCCAATAATGGAGGTGAAGGCCTTACGAATCTTGAGTATGCCGCTTCTGATGCGGAGGAGATGGCGGCAACCATGGAGAATATAGGAGGAATTAAACCATCGGATATAATTATTCTTAAAAATCCCAAAATAGACAATGTTTTTCGGGGTTTTAAGATAATGACAAATGATATTTCCCTGGCGAAAAAGAGTAGCAAAAGGATAGAGTTTTTACTTTATTATTCCGGACATTCGGACGAAACAGGCCTCCTGTTTAACGGAAAAAAGCTAAAATATAAAGAGCTCCGCCGGTTCATTAAAAAAGCGGGAGCGGATGTCAGCATAGCGATACTCGACTCATGTTCGTCCGGCTCATTTACCCGGCTAAAAGGGGGCAAAAGAACATCACCTTTTTTAATCGATGAATCTGTTAAAACAGAGGGCCATGCTTACCTTACATCGAGTTCGGCAAATGAGGTTGCCCAGGAATCTGATGCAATAGGCGGGTCTTTTTTTACCCACTATTTAATATC
>QILZ01000091.1 GCA_003233545.1 Spirochaetales bacterium | reverse complement strand
CCCATTTCGAACACGGAAGTTAAGCCCTCCCACGCCGATGGTACTGTCCCTTGGTTGGGATGGGAGAGTAGGTAGTTGCCAGGCTTTTTTTTAATAACAGGACAGACAGAGATAATGGAATGAAGAGAAGATTATTTTTATTTGCATACTTTATTACTCTGATTATATTCGGAACGATACTTTTGATTTTACCAATCTCGTGGGCAGGGGAAGGCAGGCTTAAATTGATAGATGCTGCTTTTACCGCAGCATCTGCCGTATGCGTAACGGGATTAATAACAGTACAAACAGCGGATTATTCAATCTGGGGAAAAATTGTAATACTCTTCCTGATTCAATTCGGTGGATTGGGTATAATAAGTTTTACAACAATTTATCTTGCGATTCCGGCAAGAAGAATATCATTAAAACGAAGAAATGAGGTACAGGAATACTATTTAAGCTCGGTGGAAACCGACCCTAAAAAAATCATCAGGCAGATTGTTTTATTTACTTTTGTTATTGAACTTGCCGGGACGTTGCTGCTTTTAAAACCGTTTTCTTTAAATATAAAGAGCGGCCTTTTTTTTGTTTCGCTGTTTCATTCCGTTTCCGCATTCTGTAATGCAGGATTTTCACTCTTCAAAAACAGCCTGGAAGATTATGCAGGCGCAGCGCAGGTAAACATAACGATAATGCTGCTGATAGTTTTCGGAGGGCTCGGTTTTGTTGTGCTTCAGGATATAAAAAGAAAAATGTTCGGAGAGAAGCGCCGAATAACGCTTCATACAAAGATTGTTTTTCTTATGACTGTATCTTTGATTTTTACAGGTGCGGTTTTCTACTATATATTTGAATACAATACCGCATTTAAAGGTTTTAACCAGGGCGGCAAAATAATGGCTGCTCTTTTCCAGTCGGTTACTACAAGAACAGCGGGATTTAATTCCGTTACGGAGGCATTCTTAACGGCTCCGTCAAAATTGGTAACACTTCTGTTCATGTTTATAGGGGGATCTCCCGGATCGATTGCAGGGGGAATAAAAGTTACTACATTTTTTATTGTTCTGATTGTTACGCTGCACGGAACCGATTCCAGAGGGGAGGTAAGGGTTTTTGATCAGAAAATATCTGCAGGCAATCTGTCCAGGGCTCAAACTTTTGCAATTAAAGCGGTTTCCATTCTATTCGTGAGCATATTTTTACTGACAATTACCGAATTATTAAATACGAAGGGAAATACCGGGTTCCCGGCGGGGAAAAACTTTTTTTCCATAGTTTTCGAAAGTTTTTCGGCTTTCGGAACTGTAGGCCTGTCTCTCGGTTTAACGCCGCACCTTTCACTTCCGGGTAAAATTGTGATAATGTTAACGATGTTTGCAGGACGGGTCGGATTAATTTCCATGGCAATGCCCAGAAGACAAAAATACTCGGAATATCTTGTCGATTATCCGAGAGGGGAGGTTCTGATAAGCTGATGAAACAGTTTGCTATTATCGGATTAAGCAGATTCGGCCAGCGGATGCTGGAAGAACTTTTAGGGGTTAATTGTGAGGTGCTCATTATAGACAAGGACAGGGAAGTCATTGAGATTTATAAAGATAAAGTTGCAAGTGCGTATGTGGCTGATGCGATAAATGAAGAGATAATAAATAATCTGGTGCCGAATACTATCGATGCTGCCGTAGTAGATCTTGGTGATAAACTTGAAGTTTCGATACTGGTAACAAACTACTTAAAAAAGATGGGTGTAAAAAAGATAATTGCTAAAGCGGAAACGGATGAACATGCTGAAATTCTCCATCTTGTAGGTGCTACCCAGGTTATATTTCCGAACAGGGAAGCGGCAAAGAGAATTGCGCCGTTATTAATATCGTCATTGCTTTTCAGTTATCTTCCTATCAGCAGGGAGCTTGTTATAGCGGAAATAAAAGTTCCCGGGGAACTTATCGGGAAAACACTGATCGAGGCGAATCTGCGTCAGAAACACAGGCTCAATGTCGTTGCCTTTCGAAAGGAAAACGACAGCGATTATTCCTATTTTGCACCTGATTACAGGCTGGAAGAAGATGATATTTTTCTCGTGGCCGCAAAGGAAGTCGACATAGAGAGTTATACGGGAACAGAAATGGCGGAGAAAGGGAAACAGCGCATTACAGGCTTGTTTAAACGTTTTTTTACCCGCTTTAAGGAACCGGAAAAAAAATAAAGACATGAGCTTCTATTGATTACTCCAGCCATTTTTTAAGGTTGTTATTTTTTTACAATTCTCGGATTTATTTTTTCAGAGAGTGTATCTCCGATAATATTAAAGGACAGGACTGTCATGGCGAGTGCCAGACCCGGATATATGGACATCCATGGGGCCTGTACAAGGTAATTTCTCGCATCCTTGAGCATTAAGCCCCAGCTTGCGGTGGGCGGTTGTGTTCCGAGCCCTAAATATGAAAGGGATGCCTCTATAACTATGGAGAGGGCAAATGTAATAGAAGCCTGAACAACTACCTTGCCCAGTAGATTCGGCATTATATGTAAAAAAACGATTTTAACGGCAGGGCTGCCCATTGCCCGGGAAGCTTCCACGTATTCTTCTGTTTTTATGGAAAGCGCTTCGGCACGTACAAGCCGTGCAAACACCGGGCTGAATATAACACCGATTGCTGTCATTACCTGCA
>QILZ01000024.1 GCA_003233545.1 Spirochaetales bacterium | reverse complement strand
GGAAGGGAAAATCCCTGAAGGCATTCTGCAGGATTTACTTGCCTGCACTGCTAATAAAGAGGATACGGAAGATATCATCATAGGAGCCGAAACGGGCGAGGATGCGGCAGTTGTAAAGGGGAATAAGAGGATTATTATCAGTGCCGATCCGATTACCTTTACCGGGGAAAATATCGGAATCTATACCGTGGCTGTAAACTGCAATGATATAGTAGCTATGGGCGGAATACCAAAATACCTGACCACTACCATCCTTATTCCTCCGAACACGCATAAGGACAAATTACAGTCTGTTTTTAAAGAAATAGGATATTATGCTAAGGAAGCCGGTATTCTCTGGATAGGCGGACATACGGAAGTTACAGATGCCGCTGCAAGATTGATCGTATCCGGCCAGGTTGTAGGCTTTCTTACAGGCAGGTTAACACCCTCATCCGGTGCAAAACCCGGCGATGTAATCATTATGACAAAGTGGGCCGGGCTGGAGGGAACCACGACACTTGCAAGGGAAATGCCGGAAATAACAAAAAAAATTTTAGGGGACGAAGCTCATTCGGAAGTTTTAAACTGGATTACGGATCCCGGAATCTCGATTCTTACAGAGGGAAAAACTTTAAGGGAAATTAATATATCGGCTGCCCATGACCCTACCGAGGGTGGAATTGCAACAGGAATCCATGAAATCGCCCTCCGCTCCGGTACAGGTGCAACAATTTATAAAGACTCGGTATTTATCAGGGAAGAAACAAAAGCCCTTGCAAAAGAATTTAACATCGATCCTCTCGGGCTTTTAAGCTCGGGAGTGTTTATATTTACCGCACAGCCGGAAGAAGCCGAAAAAGCATTATCTCTGCTTAAGGATAAGGGAATCGATACATCCGTTATAGGTAAAATTACAGGTAAGAATAAGGAAGTACTCATTACGAGTAAAGAGGGAACAGTAAAACTTCCCGTTTTTACTGCAGATGAAATTATAAAAGCTTTAAGGAAAAAACCGGAGTAATAATGGGAACAATTTATATTGCAAGACATGCATTAACAGACGGGCACGCAAAGGAGATTGTGCTGAGCTGGACACCGGGAATCATTTTAAACGAAAAAGGGAGGCAGCAGGCTAAAGAATTAGCACTGGCACTTAAGCCGGTTAATTTCGCTGCAATCATCAGCAGCCCAATAGCGAGGGCTTACGAAACCGCCGGTATAGTGGCGGAATCAAAGGACATGCCTGTAATCAAAGATGAGGCTTTCAGTGAATGGTACATGGGAAACTGGTCGGGAAGAAAAATTTCCGGGATTAAAGACGAATTTAAAGAGGATTTTAAAATCTGGATGACAGCCCCTGAAAATCTTAAGGTTCAAAATGCCGAAACGCTTAAAAAAGTCTCCGGGAGGATGATAAAGGGTTTGCAGTATTGGGCGGAAAAGTATATCGACGATACCATTCTGATCGTATCACACAAGGATCCTATCAGGGCAATGCTGACTCAGGTTTTGTGTACCCCGGTCGGTCATATTAAAAGGATAGATATAGAAATGGCTTCGATTACAAGAATCAAATTCAACAACAGTCATTTTATTCTGGATATGATGAATTACATACCATGGAAGCCTTACTGATTCTTTCGTCTGTCTACAAGATTATCCTTCTCCCGGTAGATTTTAGCATCGAGAAATATTCTTACCAATTCGGAATCTATGTGGTTGTCCTCGACCTCGTAGCTTAAAATATCCAGTGCTTTGGAAACCGGAACGGCTTTTTTATACGGCCTGTCTCTTGCCGTAAGAGCATCGTAAATATCAGCTATGGTCATCATCCGTGTCTGTATGGGAATTTCTTTTGCACCGATATGTCTCGGATATCCTTCCCCGTTTAACTTTTCATGGTGGCCGTAGGCGATAAGCGGAATATCGCGCATTTCCCGGGTCCAGGGAATGGTTTTTAAAAAATTATAGGTGTGGGTAACATGGGATTCTATTTCCGTGCGTTCTTCTTTATCCAGGCTGCCCTTCCTGATTTTAAGTTTTGTATATTCATCCCCGGCTAAAAAGGGTTGTTTTTGACCATCTATATCTATAAAATATTTATTAACAATTTCATCGAGAAGCGAGGATGCATCCTGGCTTAGAACGGTGGGTTCATTTGCCGTTTCTATTGTCCCGAGATAGTAAACAATCTCTTCTATCCTTTGCTTTTCCTCATTTTCCAGATATGAAGCTTCCTCCGAATAACCCTTCTCTCCCTTTTCCATTAACAGTTCGAATCTTTTTCTCATTATTTCAAGCTCTATTGTCCTGCGTATAAAGGCAGCCCTCATTCTGATCATCTTCAGCTGATCGGGATAAAGCTTTTTTGCCTTAACAAGTACATGTTCCCGTACGCCTACCTTCCCGAAGTCGTGCAGAAGTCCGGCATACCGTATCTCCTTTATCTGCTCACGTGAAAAACTCACATCCCGGTACAGTCCCGTCCGTTCCTGCTCCACCGCCTTTGCGAGTGATACGGTATATGCCGCCACTCTGTAAGAATGTCCGGACGTTGTGGGATCCCTCTGTTCAATTGCAGTTACGGAAGCCGTTACAAACCCTTCGAAAAGCGCTTCTATCTCGTGGTAGAGAAGATTATTCTCCAGCGAAACAGCAGCCTGCGAGGCAAGAGAAAACAC
>QILZ01000070.1 GCA_003233545.1 Spirochaetales bacterium | reverse complement strand
ATACCGATACAATTAAGGAAATGGTAATAGATGCTTCCCGTCTTCTTATCGGGAACAGCGATAAGAATGTTCTATTCGAAGGTGCTCAGGGAACGCTTCTCGATATCGATCACGGCACATATCCGTATGTTTCCTCGGGATTATCCTCTGCATCAGGGGCATCTCAGGGAAGCGGAATAGGACCCGGGGCTCTGGACAGGATTATTGGTGTTTTTAAGGCATATTCTACAAGAGTAGGGAACGGCCCTTTTCCGACGGAATTCAAGGCGGAACGTGACGGGGACATGGGTAATACGATACGGGAAATAGGAAGAGAGTACGGAGTTACAACGGGCAGGCCGCGGCGGTGCGGTTATCTCGATCTTGTTGCACTTCGTTATGCATGCAGAACGAATTCCATAGATTCCCTCGCTTTAACTCACCTCGATGTATACGATTCATTCGATGAAATTAAAGTCTGTACGGAGTATAATTACAGAGGAAAAATAATAACTGATTTTCCGGCGTCGAATGTAATCTTAGAGAATGCTCTGCCTGTCTTAAAAACATTTAAAGGATGGAAAAGATCCATTACAGAATGCAGGGATTATGACGAGCTGCCGGAACAGGCAAAAGAATACATAAGCTTTATAGAGGATTATGTAAAAACACCGGTCGATATAATTTCTGTAGGATACAGAAGAAAAGAAACAATAACAAGAAGAGATCCATGGATAAAATCCTGATTTTTGATTTCGGAAGCCAGACTACACAGCTTATCGGACGAAGAATTCGTGAATCAGAATTTTATTCCGAAATAGTTCCCTGTGACTTAAAAATTACCGAAGAACTTTTGCACGATGTTAAAGGTATCATCTTTTCAGGTTCACCTTCTTCCGTTTATGACAGGGATGCGCCGGAAGTTGATAAAAGAGTATACGATGCGGGCATACCGATTCTCGGTATCTGTTACGGACTGCAAAGAATCGTTAAAGATTTCGGCGGCGTTGTAATGCCGGTAGGGAAAAAGGAATACGGGCGCAGTCGTATTTTTATTAAAAAGGCAGAGGATACGGATAATAAACTTTTTCGCGGCATAGATGACGGTTTTTCTTCATGGATGAGTCACGGTGATGCTCTTAAAGATATACCCGGGCAGTTTAAAGTAACGTGTGTTTCCGAGCATAATCATACGGCGGCAATCGCTTGTAATAAGAAGAATATCTTCGGTATACAATTTCATCCCGAGGTTACACATTGCGAACATGGAAGTGATATACTAAATAACTTTGCCGGGGAAATATGCAGGGCAAAAAGGGATTGGGATGTAAACCGCTTTTATAAACAGCTGTACAGGGATGTTAAAGATAAAGCAGGGGCACATAATGTTCTTGTTCTCATTTCCGGAGGGGTGGACTCTTCGGTGCTCGCAGCGCTGCTTTTAGATGCCATCGATAAAGAGAAGGTTTTTCTGATGTATATAGATACGGGTCTTATGCGGAAGGATGAGACTGTCGAAGTAACAAAACAGCTTAAACTTTTAGGTGCGGAGAATCTATATATTATCGATGCATCCGGCAGATTCTATACGTCTTTAAAGGGAATTACAAACCCGGAGGAAAAAAGAAGAATCATTGGAGATTTGTTTATGCGGGTACAGACAGAGGAAACAACCCGGCTGGGCATTAAAGATTTTATCCTTGCACAGGGTACTCTCTATACGGATATGATCGAATCAGGAAAAGGGGTAGGGGAAAAGGCTCATGTCATAAAATCTCATCATAATGTACGTTCACCCCTTATAGAAGAACAGAGAAGAGAAGGCCGGTTATTGGAACCACTGTCTATTCTATATAAAGATGAAGTACGTGCTCTCGGTGAAAAACTCGGCCTGCCTGATACTGTGATTTCCAGGCATCCCTTTCCGGGGCCTGGCCTTGCCGTACGTATCGTGGGTGAAGTAACGGAAGAAAAATGCAGTATTCTAAGAGAGGCTGATTTTATTTTTATGGAAAAGCTGAAAAAGAAAGAACTGTACGGAGAAATATGGCAGGCTTTTGCCGTTCTTCTTCCGATCCGTTCGGTCGGTGTTGCCGGCGACTCAAGAAAATACGGCTATGTTCTTTCATTAAGGGCAATAATTTCCAGGGACGGTATGACAGGACGGTATGACAGCGGATGTTTATCCGTTTAAACCGGAAGATCTCTTCGACATTTCCATAAGCATAACGAACAGTGTAAAGGATGTAGGCAGGGTAGTTTACGATATATCGAGCAAACCGCCTGCAACTATCGAATGGGAGTAGGCAAAACCCTTATGCGGGATATCATAAACCGGATTACCGGCATAATAAAAAGTGGAGGTGGCGGGAGTCGAACCCGCGTCCTGGATTGTGACCTAAAAGCCTCTACAGGTATAGCTGCTTATTATATCTTGATAGTAAGTCGGCACAGGCAGCGTCACCCTTACTACCACAGTCTGTTGTTAGTTTTTCCCTTATCAGGCAACAGACAGCCTTTAAGGTAAGTTCCGTTTTGGCGTCGGATTTCCGGAGCTGCTCGGAACAGCGCCTCTCCGGAATCCGTGACTGCAATCTAAGCAGCCAGAGCTAATTCTGCGTTATTATTGGCAGTTATAATTGTGCTATTTTTTAGGAGATTAGCACTCCACCTGCAGCTCATAGCCCGAACCAACCCAGTCGAGACCGTTTCACCCCCTGTATAGGGATAATTCAATAAAAACAATAAACGTAAATTAATATTTGCTTCTGAATTCCCTCTCTGCATCACGTTTATGATCTCTCTTTTTTATGTCTTCTCTCTTGTCAAAGAGCTTCTTGCCTTTACAAATTCCTATTTCAAGTTTAACAAGTCCTCTTTTAAGATAAAATTTTAAAGGTACAAGAGTCAATCCTTTTTCGTCTATTTTTCTCTTTAACCGTTTTAATTCCTTTTTATGTACAAGCAGTTTTCTGGGCCTGTCCGGATCATGATTAAAACGATTTCCGAACGGATATTGAGAAATATGAAAACCAAAAAGCCATAATTCATCATTATTAATCCTGGCATAGGAATCACTGAAAGAAAACCTCGCTCCGCGCATCGATTTTACTTCCGTTCCTTTTAGTTCGATTCCGCATTCCAGTGTTTCTGTCACAGAATAGTGAAACCTGGCTTTTCGATTTAAAGCTAGAATTTTAATATTTTTATCGATGGCCATCGACCTGCCTCTTTAAATTTGTTACAGGTTATTTTTTCACCATTACAATTCTGAATCCAAGATAACCTGTACTCCATTCCGGAGGCTGAGAGCCCCGCTGGTAAAGAGGCACGAGTTCCTGAGGATTCGCCCAGCTTCCGCCGCGGACAACCTTTGACGCTCCTTTTAAAGGCCCGTCAGGATTAAGAAAATAACTTACAGGCGAATACCAGTTGCTGCACCATTCCCAGACATTACCGGACATATCGTATATTCCGTACCTGTTGGGAAGGGAGGCTTTAACAGGTTTCGGACCATTTCTCTTACTACCGAAAAAGACATAATCGCCCTTGCGGCTGCCGTTCGGATACGAAAAAGCATCCAGCCCGCCGCGGGCTGCCCATTCCCATTCCTTCTCCGACGGAAGCCGAAATCGATAAGCAGGATTGTATCTGCTTGTTTTTACGGTAAGCCAGTCGGAATAGGCACTTGCCGCATAAAATGACACATATGTCACAGGGAGATTATCATCGATACTATTTTTATCCGGAAAATATTTAAGATAGTTTTCGGTTACAAGACCTTTTTTTATAAGTTTGCTGATATTTGATTTACGCCAGAACGGATTTTCGGCTAAAAACTTCCTGTAATCACCCCTTGAAACTTCACGCGTCATTATATAGAAAGGATCGACCTTAACGGGAACGGGAGACAATAAATCGATGATACTTCCGAGTCTTTTTTTATCTGCCGTATTGCCCATTAAAAATGAAGCACCAGGTACGGCGGCAAAAGGAAGACCCTGTAATTCTATTATATTTGTCTTCGCCGGTCCGGAAGACTGCTTAAAAGTATCAACCATGCCAATGTATTTTTTAAGCCTGCTGCGGAACCATTCCGTACCGGTTATCTTATTTGCCTCCCTGCTTTTCAGTGCTGTGGTAAACCAGAGAAACAGAAAAGGATATTTCTTATCAAGTTCTGTTAAGGCGGCCGCAGACTGCTGTAATGAGAGGGCAGTAAAAATACCCCCTGAAGAAAAAACTTTCCCGTAACTATTCAGTAAATATTTCAAGCCGTCTTCCGTCTGTATAAAGAACATGGATTCTTTAAGGAAATCTTTAAGCATCCTTAACTGATTTACAGACGGAGAAGGTATGGAATACAGCACAGCCACAGTATCCGTAAGTATCTCCGGTATAAAAGGATTATGAGAAAAATCATTAAATTCCCATTGCAGCAGCTTTTCCATATTCGTCAATTTAATAACCGCTTGTACGGATGTTTTTTCGGGAAAAAATAACGTCGCAAAAATACGGCCGGGCACAACGATTTTTTCTTTGTAATCATCGTAGTACGGTTTCGATATTTCTATATCTCTTTCTCCGGATTTTATAAATTCCGTTACAGGGGTAGAACCTAAGAATTTCCCGTCTACTTTTACAGCGGCTTTTTCGGGTACGGATGTGAATTTTACATAAGAACCGTTATTCTTAATCCCCGGATAAAACAATACAAAAAAAAGCACAAGTACTGTAATCAACAAATAGATTACAGAGATATATACGACAGGTTTAATCCCTAAAAGGGGCTTTAGTTTAACTTTTACTTCATGAAAATCAGGGAT
>QILZ01000387.1 GCA_003233545.1 Spirochaetales bacterium | reverse complement strand
GATTGTTAAGAAAATATATAAGCTGCTGAAAATATCTTAAACCATTATTACTTCACAGCTATATGTATGGCAGCTATACCAAGCAATAATCTTTTAGCTGCTGCATCTCCGAATCCTGCCTCGAGGATAATACCCGATAATTCTTCTGTGCTATAGAATGTTGTAATGGAACGGGAGAGATAACTGTAAGCACTCTTCGAGCTTGATATGATTTGTCCTAATGGCTTAATGAAGTTTCTTATGTAAAGCTGAAAAAGATATTTTAACAGCTTGGAAGCCGGTTGACTTGTTTCCAGGTTTATAAATCTCCCTCCTGGTTTCAGCACTCTGTAAAACTCCCTTAACGATTTAAGAAGGTGATTTTTAGATGTATTAAGGTTTCGTGCGGCAAAAGATGCGGTGATGCAGTTAAAAAAATTATCAGGAAACGGAAGATTGTCAGAATCTGCATTTACAAACTTTACACTCTTTGACTCCGGTTTATCTCTCGCGATTATTAACATCGATTCTGAAAAATCCGATGCAAATACTGACGTTTTCTTCCCGGAAAGCCGGGCGATCATTATGGCCATTTCGCCGGTGCCCGTACAGACATCGAGACATTTCTCTCCGCTGAATGATGATGCAAGCCTTGCAGCTTTTTTCCGCCATATAGTATCGAATCCGAAGGTCAGGATGTGATTTATTAATTCATAGTTACCGGAAATGTCGTTAAATATTCTCTCGATGCCCCTGGCCATCTTAATCAAATTACTCTTTTAGCAGGTTTTAACTTCGTTACTTTTACACATTAAACGGGGATACAGCTCATCTCTAAAGAAGCCATATCCCCGCTACAGAAATAGAAAGTGTTTTTAGAAACATTATATATTTCTAATTAATTATTTAACTTTCCTTACCTGTCTTAACCTCCATAGTTCCTGTGGGCGGCTTGGTGAGGTTTACAGAGTGGCACTGGGTACAAAAACCTTTATAACTGGATATAAAGTGATTATCCGCTCCTCCGGTGTAGTGGATTGTGTGGAGTACCCTGTATAGAGGTTTACTGCTGTCTTCGCCATGACAACTCAGGCAGGTGGTCGGAATCTTCTGGCCTTTGATCATACCGGCAACATTAGGATGTTTTCCTGAAAGACTTGCTGTAGGCCATGCGTCTTTGGCACGTTCCATTATCTCGGCATCGACACCTTTTGTAGCCCATTCGGTGATCTTTGTCGAAAGCCTGTAATCCGCTCTGTTAGGAACATTACGATGGCAGTCGACACAGCCGTTGGGATGAGAATCCTTAATTGTGATACCGGGAATTTCAGGAACCTTCTTTGCTTCCTCGGCATAGACCATAGTAACAGCGGCCATGATAAACAATGCTCCGACTATTGTTGCAATTAGTAGTTTTTTCTGCATTTCCATCTCCTTAATTTTTAAAGTTTATGCTTATAGATTATAACATGAATTCGATATGTTCAATAGAAAAATATAAATTATTTATAAATAACTGTTAATTAACAGTTATTTCAAGGCCGTAATCATGTCTTACTGTCTGCCTGCGACCGGAACGCTGTGACACATGGAGAGGTTATGAGAATATTAACCATAACTGTGAAGTCCTGATAATAGAAAGTTTACGCCGAAATAGGTAAATAATGTAAATAGAAAACCGGTGATAGCAATATAAGCGGATACTTTACCCTTAAGTTTTTTTATTAATCTTGAATGAAGATACCCCGTATAGGTAAGAAATGTTATTAATGCCCATACCTCTTTCGGGTCCCATGACCAGTAACTTCCCCATGTAAACTCCGCCCAGACTGCACCGAATATTAATGCACCTGCAGTAAAAATAGGATAACCAATGGCAATCGACGTTACTGTAAGTCTGTCGAGTGCGGTTTTTTTACTTTTATTATGTGTTAAAAGGTAGTAAACGGAAGACACAAATCCGACCACAAAAAGGCTCTCGCCTATAAAAGAAAATGTAACATGGAGTACAAGCCAGTAGGATTGTAAGGCCGGGACAGGAGGCATAATCTCTTTCGGAGCAATCGGAGATGACGCGATTGCCAGTATGATAAGTGATATTATTGTTCCTCCGAAGAGAATAAAGGGAATAGCTTTTGTTTTTGTCCTGATACGATAAATAAAAAGAATTAATGTTATCATGGCAGCAAAAAAAACAAGAGACTCGAATGTATTTGTAACGGCGACAAACCTTATTTTGATACTTCTTAATAAAATCGTAATAAACAGAAGAATAGAAGAAACAAGTATAAAATAGTGAGAAATCGAATCAGGTACGTCCCTGTCTCTAAATAAAAAAACAATCTGAATAATTAATGCTGCAGCAAGCACAATAAATGCAATTGTGGAAATCATAACTTGTTATCTCCTAATTTTTGAGTAAATGTAAGTGCCAGACCCAGACCTATCAATATAAATGCAATAATTACAGGCGCTACTCCCGGGTCGTCGACTGCCTTTAACCCTGTAAACATCTTAGACTGTATCTTCGTTACTCTGAAACTGCCTATAAGACCGCCTGCAGGAATCCTGTAAACTCCTATTCTCCTTTTGCCGGTCCACTTTTCAAAAACCGCTCTTTCTGCTTCTGTCCGTGAATTGTGTTTGTTATCTGCAGGTACATCCACACCTTTAAATACAATAATTTTATT
>QILZ01000403.1 GCA_003233545.1 Spirochaetales bacterium | reverse complement strand
ATTTATAACTATGAAGGCTAAAATTCTTATTATCGAAGATGAGAAAGAGATGGCCGATCTTATCAGTATCTATCTTACAAGAGAAGGAGTGGAAACCGACTCCTGCGAAACCGCAGAAGACGCGGTTAAAAAATTGTCCGGGGAAGTTTACGACCTTGTGATCCTCGATATTAACCTTCCCGGCATGGACGGCTTTGAATTTTTACAGTGGTTTAGAAAGGATTGTTCCGCTCCGGTGATTATTGTTTCTGCGCGTGAGGCGGATGAGGACATAGTTATGGGGCTTGGGATCGGCGCTGATGAATTCGTCGTAAAGCCTTTTTCTCCCCGTGTACTTGCGGCGCGTGTTCGTGCAATTTTAAGGCGTTCGAGAAGTTCGGGGAGTTTAAAGAGTTCAGAGAGTTCGGGGAGAGATGATCCGGAGCGAACAGTAATCGGTTTTCGGTGCATATATTCTCGATCCGGACGGATATATCTTAAAAAAGAGGCTGAACGATACATCGGGCAGTAAGGCCGGGGACTGTGATTCTCCTAAAAGCACAGGCGGTTATAAAAGGATTCCTCTGTCTATACGGGAATTCGAGGTATTAAAGTATCTTGTACTAAATGAGGGGAAGGCGCTTTCCCCTGAGAAAATATACAATTCGGTTTGGGGCAACCGGTTCGGTGATTTAACTGCTGTTGCGGTTTATATCCGGAGACTGCGAAAAAAGATAGAGGATAATCCCGCACAGCCATGTTTCCTCGAGACTGTAAGGGGCAAAGGGTACAGGTTTAACAGGGATTAAAAAGCCGGCTTTGGAGTCTATCCGGGCTGTTTTTAGTCGACTATGCAGCCGGTTGTGCCGGGCGGCTGTCAGGTCTGCCCGGTTGTTTATATCGGGTTGTAAAGGCAGGCAGGTTATTTAATGCGATGAGTCTAAAAACAAAGTTTTTTTTGCTGGTAGTAGGTATTACGGTTATCCCATTCCTTATTGCATCCATTCTTATGATTTCCGTTACTTCAGGCGGAGATGAACACAGCCTTTTTTATGAGTATTACATTGCACGGCGGTGGATAAGGAGAAATCTTTCGGGAGCAGGGAAGGGGATAAACCTTAAAAAACTGATTTTGGAAAAACCAAAATCCGTAGAGTTTATAGTCTTAAACGGCAAATACGGCATTCTCTATTCCACGGTAAAACTTCCCGTAAGGGGCGGTGATTCCGGTAACAGCAGAGTACTTAAATATTTACATGATAATTCGAAGAGTTATGATTTTCAGATTATATCATCCAGGCTCGATAATAAAAATAATGTGTTTTTTATAATTCAAAAGCCGGGATTGGAAAAAGTACTGCTGAAACAACGGCATATTCTGTCGCTTGGCCTGCCTCTGTTTCTGTTGTTGTTCTCGGCAGGAATGTCTATCTATATAGTAAGGAGTATCCGGAGTTCTATCCGCACCCTGGAGAGTGCAACGCGTAAAATTGCAGACGGAGACCTGGATTTCAGCCTTGAGGTTCATGGCAATGACGAGATTGCATCGCTTAAACGATCTTTCGAAACGATGAGGTTAAAGGTCAAGGAAGAACATGCCAAAAGGGCGAGATTTATTATGGGAGTTTCGCATGATTTAAAGACACCCCTGGCCCTGATCGAGGGTTATGTGGATGCCATACAGGACGGTTATGCAGACAGGCCGGAGAAGATGGAAAAATATCTTTCTATTATAAAGGATAAGTCAAAAATCCTGGAGCAGAGAATTGCACGTCTTATTGATTTTGTAAAACTGGAAACAGGGGATTGGAAACTTACGAACAAGACCGTTCGTCTTGTTTCCTTTATTCGAAGTCTCTGTGGGAGATATTCCGAAGATGCAGAAATTTTAGGCTATGTTTTTAACTCTTATATAGATATTCCCGATACGGTTATGGTTAAAATGGACCAGGAACTTGCCATGCGTGCACTCGAGAATATCATTAACAATGCAATCCGGTATTCTGTAAGAGGGAGTACGATCGAACTGGAAGCTCGTGTTCTATCTGATGAGGCAGGTAAGTCGGGAAAAATGGAAAAAACGGACAGGGTGGAGATTTCCATAAGCAACTATGGCGGAAAAATTACGGAAGAGGAAATCCGTTTTATCTTTGAACCTTTCTACAGGGGAAGTAGTTCGAGAAGAGAAGATGGTCTCGGCCTGGGGCTTGCAACGGTAAAAACAATTATCCGGTCGCACGGCTGGTCCATCGACGTGTTAAGCAAAGAGAAGAAGGATGGAACAATAACCGTTTTTACCGTTCGAATCCCGATAACTTCTTAAACAGTAAAAAGCTCCCGGTATTTCAGCTTAACAGCCGGTAATTTTAGTTCGAGTTTACCAGGTTACCCGAACCGCTGATTGTTTGTGTAATTTTGGGATGGCCCCTGTAAAAAATATTTCCGCTTCCTGAAATACTAACATCGAGAGCACTATTTACAAGTACTTTACTATCCCCGGAACCGCTGATACTGATGTAACCGGTATTGCTCTTAAGGTTAAAAGCCGTAATATTGCCGCTTCCGTTTATTCTACACTCTAAATTATTACTTTCCCCGGCAACATCTATATTTCCGGAACCGGAAATCTCTATCGATGTTTTTTCTGCCTTTATGTTATTTACCTGTATATCGCCGCTTCCGTGAATAATTAAATAAATCTCTGATGAAACATGTGATGCATCCAAAATATTAATGTTTCCGCTTCCCGATATTCTTAACAATAAATTCTTCCCTGATGTCTTTTTTGCTTCGATATTTCCCGAGCCCGAAAGTATAATTTTATCAATACCCGGGACTGTGATAAAAATATCCAGATTAAAATTCATATAATTCCCTTCTTTAAGGGAAATGTTCCAAACATTATCCTCTACGTCCCGATTAAGCCTGTTGATAATATTTTGCTGACCTTTGGCAACAACCTTTTGTTTTGTCCCATATTTTATGTGAACATTAAATGAACCTTTTAAATCAATTCCCTTAAAACTTTTAATATTTAATTTTCTGGAAACAACCGGCCCTTCTCCTTCTACTATAAATGTCTCACACGAAAACAATAACAGTAACGTTACAATTAGTGTCATTAACAATAA
>QILZ01000383.1 GCA_003233545.1 Spirochaetales bacterium | reverse complement strand
TTGAAGTTGCAAAAAAGGTTTATAGGGCACTTACGGACAGAAAGCCCGGGAGAAGATATAGAGTAGGATACATGTCCGGTTTTGCAGCCCTATTAGAGTTGTTCCCGCAGACTATTGTCGATTCCATTTTGGAAAGGAAATACGGGTAGGGTACATCAGGATATTTATGCTTACACTATATTCCTTCGCCTGCGGGGCTGTTCCAGTAGAATAGCAAATGGTGCTGTAATCGGTATATGTTCGAGAATTATCTTTATGGATGTAGTCATCGGCACGGCGAGAAAAATTCCCGCTGCTCCCCAGAGCCATCCCCAGAAGAGCAGGGAAAAAAAGATAACAAGCAATGATAGATTCATCGTGTTGCCCATTAATTTCGGTTCTATCAGTCCTCCGACGAATATGTGCATGGAAATGAGAGACAGGAAAACCCATGCAGGCATGGCCGGATTGCTGAACTGCGCAAGCGACATAAAAGCCGGCAGAATGGCAGCTATGGTTGGGCCGATGCTTGGTATGTAAACAAGGATAAAGGTAAGAAAACCGAAAATAACGGCAAACTCGACATGGAAAATCAGAAGTATAACGGTGGTTGTTAATGCGGTGGACAGGCAGATTAAAGTTTTTAAAACAATATATTTTTTTACCTCCCTGTCTATTCCTGCAATAATCATGGGTATCATTTTCCCTTTTTTTCTTGGAAATGCACGAACCATCTTTTTCTGAAATCTATACTTGCCGTACACAATCAGAACGGCAAAGAAAAAAATCAGCAAAAAATGAAGAAAGTATGTTACCAGCGAACGTGCAATGGAGAAGGCAATAGATGTTATCGGAAGTTTGCCGAAATCTTCGAGAAGATTAAACTGAACACTTCCGTTCAGTATGGCATCTAATTGTTTTGTGGCTTTCCCTATTAGAAGAATGAGTTTTTTCTGATAAACAGGAAAGGAATTTGCAAAATCGTTAACACTTTTGTAAAACAATATACTGAAAGCGGCAAAAAGTATAAGAAAAAGTGCCGATGCTCCGGCTACAGCAAGCCAGAGGGGAATGCCGATCTTTTTCTTAAATAAATAAACAGCCGGATCCAGTATATATGCCAGGATAATAGCGAGGAGTATCGGTATAAGAACTTCCCTTGTCAGTTGAAAGGTAAAACCTACAATGAAAAAAACAATAATAAACAGTAAAATATTGGTAGTTTTGAGTTTATCCACAGGCTATAACTAAAATAGTATTTGCATGAGTTGTCAAGCTCACAGAACGTATATTTTTCATGATTTTTTTCCCCGGTTCCGGGTTGGACAGGTATCTGAAAATCGTTTAATCTTTTCACGGAAACGAAAATCCGGAACTGTAGAAATTCCTAATCACAAAAATCCCGGATTATTAGAGGCAGTGGTTACAGGAGCCGGCGGTGAAGAAAAAATATATTATCGCCCATGATACAGGTACCGGCGGGGATAAAGCGGTAATTACGGATACTAAAGGTACGATACTTAATTCGGTTTACCGTTCCTACCCGCTTATATATGGCGGGCCCGGAAGGGTCGAACAGGATGCGGAGGTTATATGGGAAGCGGTGGCAAAAACCACTTGCAGTGTGATACGGGAAAGCGGCATAGAACCTGACGATATTATCGGTTTAGGCATTACAGCCCAGATGTTTAACCTTCTGCCTGTGGATGAGAATGGGAGGCCGCTTATGAATATGATAAGCTGGCTCGATGAACGTAGTATCGACGAAGCGGATAAACTTGCGGCAGCAGATGAAAGGGCTTTTTTTTATGAGCACTCGGCAAATATTCCTATGGCAAAGGATATAATCCCAAAGATAGTATGGCTCCGTAAAAAGCTGCCGGATATCTGGCAGAAAACGTATAAGCTTCTTGACTGCAAGGAATACCTGATCCATAAGCTTACAGGTAAGTTTATAATTGACCGTCATGGTGCGTCTGTATTCTTTCTGCTCGATCCTTATACATGCAGGTGGTCTTTGCCCCTGATTGATAAGCTTAACATTCCTCTGGATATGCTGCCGGAGATACGTTCGCCTGTGGAGGTTATAGGAACTGTTACGGAAAAAGCGGCACATGCGACAGGGCTTAAGCCCGGCACTCCTGTTGTTCTCTGTGCCGGTGATGTTGCAGCAGCTCAAAGCGGTTCGGGGGCGGACGGAGAAGGTATGGCGCATCTCTGTCTGGGAACTGCCGCGTGGATAGGAGTATCATCCGGAAAGTTGTACAATAACCGGGAAAAGCCCTTCTGGGCTTTACAGCATGCTGATCATAATAAGTATATTATAGCAGGGGAAATGGAAACCGGCGGAGGTGCGTTAATGTGGCTCCGTGAAAAATTATTAAGAAGAAGCGGGCCGGCAGAGGCCGATGCTGCTGTTAAGGATACATCAGGAAATATGACTGATGAAGAAGATGGGAGAATGTCTTATGATGTTATTAATCATATTGCGGAACAGGTAAAAGCGGGGGCGGAACGTCTTATCTTTGTCCCATGGCTTTCGGGAGAACGATCACCTGTGCTCGATCATTATGCAAGGGGCGCCTTTATCGGTATAGGTCTAAACCACGGAGAAGGACATTTTATTCGTGCTGTTATGGAGGGTGTGGGGTATCAGCTTAAGTGGATTATCGATGAGATGGAGAAAACAGGCCTGGA
>QILZ01000093.1 GCA_003233545.1 Spirochaetales bacterium | reverse complement strand
AATTCCACTTTCCATACCCTTTCCAATTGGTAAAGCTATAGAAAATTCCCTGTAATACCGGAAAAGTATGAAATACAAGAAACAAAAGTACGGCAGGTATTGTCATAAATAAATATGCATATTTATTCTTAAACATTTTAAATACACCCCCTTTCAAGAACAGGGCATGTAGTATGATACATGCCCTTTTTTTTATTATTTATTAAGTTTCTGTACTCTGTCCCACTCGCTGTCCATAGTCTTTAAAAATGCACTTACATCGCCTTTATGGAGAAATGCCTGAACAATATTGGGAACCTGCATCCCCGTAGGATAAGAATGATCCGGAAAACCTGCAATTCTTCCTGTTTTAAAGTAAACTTTAATACCGTCCATCACAGGATCCTCCTGGAGAACACCCTTAACTGTCGAAAACTCTTTTTCCTTGTCGATATAGTACTTTGCACTTTCAGGTTTCAGCATAAATTCTATAAATAACTTTCCCCTGGCATATTTCGGGTCTTTTGAAAGAGCAAATAGAGTATCCACACCGGAGACAAGCCTGTTTTTAGAGGCATCATTCAAAGCAGGAAGGGCAAAGACGCCCAATTTAATATCCGGATTTGCCTTCTTGATATCACCAATTGCCCATACACCCTGTAAGTACATGACAGATTTACCCTTGGCGAATGCTACATTTCCATCTCCGTAACCGACTCCGAATTTATCTTTTTCGCCGTACTTTACAATAGTCAGCATTTTTTTAGCCACACCAACGTAACGTTCCTGAAATGTTGTTTTACCGGCAAGACGTTTTTCTATAAAATCGTCTCCCTGAAGGTTTGCAGCTAATGCATTAAAGGGAACCATAGCCGTCCATGCGGTTTTCAGGGTTAAATAAAACGGAGTCTGCCCTGCTGTCTCGCTTTTTTGTGCCGATGCAATAAAATCATCCCAGGTTCCGGGAATCTTAATTCCAAGCTCTTCGAATTTAGTTTTATTATAGATGGTTGTGTTTGCATTTGCAGTATATGGGATTCCGTATGAACCGCCGGGATGTGTTTCATCTTTTATTATCGTCAGATAGGCTTTATTAATCAGATTTAAAACAGGATCACCCGCAAAATCTTTAAGAACGCCTGTTCTTGCTAACTTGCCAAAACTGGCAGTTCCACCCATTCCGATAAGTGCCGGTATATCGTTCTTTGCAAGTCGGGTCATTAATACCGTATCAAATTCCGGAACGTTGTTCTGCACGATAGTAATATTCGGATATTCTTTCTCGAACCTGGCAATCAGCTCATTAAACGTTCCTATTGCCTCCTGTTTGTTCTGGAAAAATTCCATTTTAAGTTTTTTGGATTTTTTCTCCTGTGTTCCAGCGCTGAAAAGAGGCATGGAAACGAGTACCAGCAAAATGGCACAGATAATGTAATTAATTCTTTTAACCATTCTTATTCTCCTTATTTCAATTATTTCCTGTTGAACAATTAGTTAACCCCCAAATAAATATCTAAGGATTATATCTGTTTCAACAGGATATGCACTTATTTCCGATAGAAACAAGTACACAGCTATCTGCAGTCATTTATAGGCTGCAGCCTTTTAGTTCCTTAACAAGCACGAGATACATGGCATGAGACCATAGAAGCGGATTTGCAGCTTTCCCCCAGCGTTTTTCCCATTCCGCTACAAAGTCCGGATCTTCTGTGCTTGTTTGTACCTGTTCGGGCAGATATCCTCTTTCGTCGCTCTGCTCTTTAACCCATTCATAGAGTTGTACAGCTCTTCCGGTTTTTCCTGTCTTCAGGTAGTACCATGCGAGCCAGCAAGTTGAAAGAATCCATTGCCCTCCCCCGTAGTATGTATCCTCCGGATACCTTCTAACACCACCTCCTTTCTCTGATAATTTTTCTTCAATGGCTAAAACAGTCTTTTGCATGACAGGATGATCAGGAGCCACAACACCGAATGGGACTGATAACCACAGAAGGCTGGAATCGACACTGTCAGAACCGATATACTTGGGAAACCGGCCGTCTTCTGTCAGATTGGATAAGATAAATTTACTGATCTCCTCAGACAACGAAGATAAGTCTTCCCCGCCAAAACTTAAGTTTATCCCTTTAATCCCGCCATAAATGCAGGCAAGCGTCGAGGGATGAATATGATTGCCGTTTTCTTCCCAGCAGTCGTAATTCGGCATCTTCCAGACCATTTTTAAATAATCGATTGTTATAAATATACTTTCCTGAAATTTTAATATAAGACTTTTATCCCCTGTTATACGGCTGTACTCCGACAGGCACCACAACCAGGCTCCGTATCCGTCGATCTGGAAGTTCGACCAGTCATCCTTTACTTCGATACCATCGAGAGTATACCTCGCGGGGAGAAAATCTCTTGTATGCAGGTTCTGATTCTTCTCGATCTTAAAAGCGATCTTATCCACCTTATTTTTATACCTTTTAATAGTTTCATGAACCCATTTTAAGAATTTACGGCATGAATCGATTTGTCCGTTAAGCAGCATGGCATAAGCAATAAAACTGCCGTCCCTTAACCATGAGAAATGATAAATGGGGAAATTCGGAGAAGCGATATACGCACCGGAACTGCTTTGATTATCTAAAATCAATTTGATGCTCATGTTTTTCAAATCTTTCATATGGTTAACATACCTTTACCTTCCGTCGAATGGTCATCA
>QILZ01000276.1 GCA_003233545.1 Spirochaetales bacterium | reverse complement strand
TATCATTCCAGATTCCCGAAATAGAATTATAAATAAAATTCTCCTCTATTTGCCGTTTCCACCAGGATACTGCATCCCTGTTGGAAAAATCGAAAAGTGACGCATAACCACCCCAGTAATATTCCATATGATTACTGCCGCTCATGTCCTTTATAAAATAACCATGTTCGGAAATAGTTCTGTAAAGCAGGCGAGTTTTAAGAAAACCGGCCTTACTTTTCGACTCAGCCTGTTTACCTGGAATTTCCCGAAGGCAGTATTATTGTAAAGAAAGGAAGATTGGAATGAGATCAACGGGACTTCAGAAACACATTCGCTGCAGGAAGGGCGACACAGCCCGGTTGTTCTTGTACCGGGAGATCCGGGCAGGACAAAGAGAATTGCAGAACAGATGGATGAATCAAAACTTATGGCAGAAAACCGCGAATATATAGTCTTTACAGGTAAAACGGGTGGTGTCGATGTAACAAATGCACTTGTATCTGCAGCTGAACAGGAAGCCTCTGTCCTTTTTATTGTGAGTACATATGGGCATATTAAATCAGGAGTAATTGTTGCCACAGATTCGAATATCTGGCTTAAAGAACAGCCTTCGCTTGCAGAAAAAGAAAGCAATAAGAATTGCCCTCAGTGCTGTGCGTATTCTTGCAGAAAGAGGGATATGATTAATCTTGATCTTGCGGTTATAAATGTAAAAATAGCAGATGCAGTCTCCTTTGTTGTATCCGGTATTAACGGGGTAAAATGGTTTATGGAAAGATCGAAAAGTCTGCGTTTGAGGGTTTATCATTCAATACCGAGCTGTGTCCCGGCATCGTCACCGGAACTTGAATGGACGGCTTTTGTGTTCGGTAAAAACGAGGTCGAAGAATTATCCGGAGAAGATAATGTTTTAGCTCTAGGCGAAGTTATGGATTATAAACGTGTTCTATCAGGGGATAGGGTTCTTAAAGCTATGGTGGATACTGCATTAAAAAGAGGCCTCCGAGTAGAAGGGCATATACCAACGCTTAAAGGACATGAGCTTTCCGAATACGTTTCCTGGGGTATTACATCGGACCATACGCTTATGAATCCGGAGAGGATTACCGAAAGAATTTACCGCGGAGTTTTCGTAATGCTTCAGCTAAAATCCATTACTGATGAAAATATCAGGACTGTTATGAATTTTAAAGACCGTTCTGCTGTTCTTCTTGTTACGGACGATGTGGAACCTTCCATGATTAAGTATGGCCATATTTCTACTACTGTAAAGAAAGCCGTGGAAAAAGGAATGCCGGCGATGGAAGCTATTGCCTCCGCATCCATCAGACCTGCACACTACCTGAATCTTAATAATATAGGTTTAATAGCACCCGGATACAAGGCTGACTTTCTTGTAGTCAAGGATTTAATAGATTTTCCTCCGGAAGAGGTGTATATCGGCGGAGAACTTGTGGCTGAGAAAGGTGTTTTTCTTAAAACCTCCCCGGTTATGGAGTATGAAAAGTTTCAAGCCGCTCGCTCCGGCTGCTCCGTTACTGATACTCCCATCGCCGGTACGGCTATTCCACTATTAAAGCCGGATCTGCAAATCAGTAAAGAGGACAATACTATTTGTAATTGTAATGCTGTTGTCATAGAAAATGATGATAATTCGTTAACAGGTTTGGAAAAGATAAATATAAACCTGTTAAAGGGATACCCGGATTTTAAACGACATAAGGATATCGCATTAATAGGTGTTTTTGCAAGGAATGGAAAATCCGGTAATGTGGGAATTGTAAAAAACCTGGGGCTTAATAATGGTGCTTACGCTTCTACCTTTGAACATGACAGCCATAATCTGATGATAGTGGGAAGAGGTATCGATGATATGCTGAAAGCTTCACAGGTGGTCTCCGGAATGGGGGGAGGAATAGCTGTCGTAAAAAACGGCTCTGTCCTTGCAGAATTACCTCTTCCGGTTATGGGTATATTAAGTGATCATAATTATAAAGAAGTCGCGAAGAGGCTTACTTTAATAGAAAATACCCTTAAAAGTCTCGGGATGAGTCATAAACGTCCTTTCCTGCTCCTGTCTGTTCTATGTTTAAGCGTTAGCCCATACTTTAAGTTCAGCAATAAGGGTATTGTTGATACGGAGAACAGAAAGCTTATGGAAAATTGAATAAGAATAGATTAATAGATACTTTTATGGAATTATGCAGCATACCCAGTCCTTCTAAAAAGGAAAGCAGGATAGCGTACTATATTAGAAAAAGGGCGGAAATTTTAAAACTTCCTGTGATAGAAGATAATGCAGGGGAAATATTAAGCGGAGACACTAACAACATTATTATCCGTGTTAAGGGGGATAATTCTAACACTCCTATATTTATTGTTTCTCATATGGATACTGTTCCTGTTCCTGACAGGGAAAAATTAAGAATTATTGTTGAGAATGGTAAGATCAGAACAGACGGAACTCATCCTCTGGGAGCGGATGACAAAGCGGGTGTGGCTATGGCTC
This sequence comes from Spirochaetales bacterium, assembly GCA_003233545.1. GTDB lineage: Bacteria > Spirochaetota > Spirochaetia > SZUA-6 > SZUA-6 > SZUA-6. The sequence continues at coordinate 925 of QILZ01000276.1, read as the reverse complement.
TGGAGCTTTTAACAGAGTTATCGGAAAAGTCCGTGAATGCGCGTTCCATCGATTTTATATTTACCGTTCAGGAGGAATTAGGTACCCTGGGTGCCTCTGTGTTAAATCCTTCACTTATTAGTGCAGGAACCGGGTTTGTCCTGGATTCCGAGTTTGGAGCCGGGACAGCGATTAATCAATCCTCGGATAAGAAGAAATTCAAGATAAGTATCTACGGTAAAAGTTCTCATGCTGCAGTTGCCCCGGGAAAAGGGATTAACGCTGTAAAGGTTCTCGGCTGCATAATATCGAAGCTCCCTGCAGGGAGATGGGGAAGTGAGAGTGTTATTAATCCCGGTATAGTTTTCGGTGGAGAGTCCACAAACGTCGTACCTGATTATGCTGAATTAATAGGTGAAGTGCGGAGTTTTAGTAAAGAGGAGCTGAATAAATTAATAGAAGGTATCGAAAACACCTCTCACTCAGAGGCTGAAAATTTCGATGCGGAAGTAAAGATTGTGTGGGAGGATTTATATTCAGGATATCGGGTTAATGAAGATTCTCTCTGTTCTGATATTTTTAAAAATGCATGCAGGGCTAATGAAATCGATCCTGTTTTTATCAAATCTCTCGGAGGAAGCGATGCAAACCATTTAAATGTAAAAGGATTGGAGTGCATTGTATTGGGTTTGGGGATGAAAAATATACACAGCAGCAGTGAATATATCCTAAAAGAAGATTTAATAAAAGCCTACAGGATTCTATATGGAATTGCAGTATAAACAGGTTTTCAGCAGAGATAGTGATTCTTTTTATAAATTACCCGGCATTCCGGATGTTATCCGGAATTAAAACGCTTAACCGTTACCGGCAGATTGATAAATCCCGATTATTTAAAGGTTTCCACTTCGCAAGGCAAGCCATTCATTCCTCACTTCTTCTATAT
>QILZ01000027.1 GCA_003233545.1 Spirochaetales bacterium | reverse complement strand
GTACATACGGATCACTATTCTTCAGCCTGATAATCGAAGTAAAATCCTTTATCCTGCCTGTAAGGCTGATTTCTACGGTAGAAATCTGTTTTACCGATTCTATGTGTGTTCTCGGCCCCTGAACCATTATCATCGACGGCATTACAGTGAACTGTGTAAGTTCGTACCCGTGAGCCGGTACCCCGCGTAGAATCGGGACAACCTTTACCCTTTTTTCAATTATTTTCTCCAGAGTGAATTTAATTTCCTCAGGCTCCACTTTGATTTCCAGCGATTCGACTCCCGCCGCCGTACCTTTTTTGGTAATTCTTACCGGTATCTTATAAAGTCCTTCGCTGTTATGCTTTCTTAAATCCGCATATGCAACTATATCCTCTTCAAGGATAGGATAGATTTTTTTTCCTTCTCCTCTTAAAGTTACCCTTACACTTTTAGGATAGTCCGCGGATACGGCAAAACCGGAGGGAAGCTCGACATGAAGTGGAATACCGAAAAAGCGTTCATCCATTGTATTCGTTCGATAAAAAAGAAAGATAATAACAGCAGCGGCAAGCGACAGCACTTTGGCCGGCCAGTTAGAAAACAAATTGTAAAAAAAACCTCTATTTTTCAATTTCCAGCTCTTCTTCCTCTTCCCGGTATTCAAGGAGTATATGCAGCCGCCGTGTAATCTCGGCAGCCGGGAGGTCATAGATTAGGTTCGCATTAAAAGCCAGGGACATTGCACCTGTTTCTTCGGATACGATAATAATAACGGCATCCGTTTCTTCCGCCAGACCAAGCGCAGCCCTATGCCTTGTTCCGAAAGCCCGTCTTATATCCGCCTGGTCGGAGAGAGGTAAAAAACATCCGGCTGCAGCAACCTTTCCCTCGCGTATAACAACAGCCCCGTCATGAAGAGCAGCATTCTCACTGAATATTGTCAGGAGAAGACTGGATGAAAGTTCCGCATTAAGAATGGTTCCGCTCTCTACTATATTTTTTAAACCGACATTCCTTTCCAGTACTATTAAACAACCCCACTTTCTCTCCGAAATCACCTCTACGGAATTTACTATGGATTCAACATTAATCTTTACCCTTCTCTGCGATAATTTAAACCACTCTCCCTGCCCTATCTGTGTAAATATTTTTCTAAGTTCCGGCTGAAATATAATCGCAATACCGATAACAAGTCCGGGAACCAGTAAATTCAAGATCCACAGGAGTGTATTCAATTTAAGGAAAAAAGCCAATACATAGACCAGTACCATAAAGGAAGCGCCCTTTATGAGCTGTACGGCCCTTGTCTTTACAAGTATCTGGTAACTCCTGTATATAATAAACGCAAGCAGGGAAACATCCAAAAGAGGTCTTATTATTTCACGGAAGAGCCAGGACTTAGAAAGCCAATCCAATTGATACTCTCCAAATTATAATTCTATATTTCGTATGGACTCAATAATTTTTACCATTTCGACTGTCTGACCTACATCATGTACACGTATGATATTAGCACCGTTCAGTATTGCCACGGTATTAGCCACTATTGTTCCAATTAATCTTTTCTCTACCGGCTTATCCAGAATCCGGCCGATAAATGATTTTCTTGACAACCCTATTAATACGGGAAAATTGAGACTCTTAAAAGACTGGAGTTCCCTGATTATTTTTAAATTATCCTCCAGCCGCTTACCGAAACCTATTCCGGGGTCTATTATTATCTTATCATGAGAGATTCCCGCTCCCATAGCTTTGGAAATCGATGACTGCAGTTCCCTTAATATCTCACTTACCGTATTCTTATAGTAGGGGTTTTTCTGCATATTTTTCGGGATACCGCGTATATGCATCAGAATAACGGGCGTTTTTCTCCTTGCAATCAATTTTGCCATTTCCATGTTATTCTGCAGACCGGAAATATCGTTAATAATATCCGCGCCCGAATCGAGGGCTCTTTCAGCTACGTTTTTTTTTCTCGTATCTATCGAAATTATAATATCGGACCTTTCCCGTATTGCCTGCACAACAGGAATAACCCGTCTTATCTCCTCCTCCTCCGAAACAGAATCCGAACCAGGTCTCGATGATTCACCCCCGATATCGATGATATCCACCCCGGCCTTAATCATCTTCTCTGCCCGCTCTACCGCCTCATGTACCGAAGCAATCCTGCTCTCCTCGAAAAACGAATCGGGAGTGCTGTTAAGTATTCCCATCACATATGTCTTTCTATGAAAATCGAGCACCCTTCCGCTCCACATCATAACTCCGTTATCGGATTCGATACATTTTTTTATTTCTCCAGCCAGCTCATCCAGTCCGAAAGGTTCCTTCTTTAACCGGATAACAAGAAGCAGGAACATTTGCCTGCTTCCGCTTAAAAGCAAATCCGTAAAACGAACGGTAAAAGCTCTTGCTTCACTGTTCATTGCAACAACTCCGCCAAGCTGATTTATATACTGTTCTACCAGATTAGCGCCTCTCGTATCTACGTTTTCTACTTTCATCGAATAGAAACGAAATTTATCGATGAGATTACCGACATTTTCCGGTTCAACCCCTACGGAGTTCAGCTGATCGTTAATATCGTATTCATTTTTCATTTCTATAAAACGTACATTGTAGAGTTCTGACCGGTTATACATATATTATCCTGTTGTGCAATACTATCAATCTATTCTTGTCAGTGTCAATCGAGAAAACGCACCACTGCAGCGGCATACAA
>QILZ01000277.1 GCA_003233545.1 Spirochaetales bacterium | reverse complement strand
GGCCTTATCGATCTTCTTCTCCCCGGTGTAAAAAAGGGAGATCACGGAGATGCCGTAACGATTACGGATAATTCTGATAAGAGCGATACACGGGAGAAGTTTAAGAAGATGCTCCGTGAAAAAAAGCTGGATGACAAGTTTGTGGAGATTAATGTTACTCATTCGAGTTTTCCCTCCATAGAGATATTTTCAGGAACTTCTTTCGAAGAGATGGGGGTTAATTTCGGGAATCTCTCCAATATGTTCGGCGGAAAAAAGAAAAGAAAAAAGGTTACCGTAAGGCAGGCAAGGGAGATACTCTTAAACGAGGAAATGGATAAGTTAATAGATATGGACAGAGTATCCGAAACTGCCGTACAGAGGGCCCAGGATATGGGTATTATTTTCCTCGATGAACTGGATAAGATAGCTTCCAAGGACAGCAAAGTCGGAGTGGATGTTTCCAGGGAAGGCGTGCAGAGAGATATACTTCCTATTGTGGAGGGAAGCAAGGTAAATACACGGTACGGAATGATCGATACATCACATATTCTCTTTATTGCGGCAGGAGCTTTCCATATAAGCAAACCCTCGGATTTAATACCTGAACTTCAGGGAAGGTTTCCTCTGCGTGTGGAACTGCAGGCCCTTACGAGTGAGGATTTTAAGAAGATACTTACACAGCCTAAGAATGCCCTTATTATACAGTACAGGGAACTCCTTAAAACAGAGGATGTGGAACTGGAATTTTCGGACGGAGCAATAGATAAAATATCGATTATAGCGATGGATGTAAATTCACGAACGGAAAACATAGGTGCGAGGAGGCTCCATACAATTCTGGAACTTGTACTCGAGGATATCTCTTTTCGTGCACCGAATTTAAAGGGGCAGAAGATCGTTATTACGGATGAGTATGTCGAGGATAAACTTCGGGATATCGTGCAGGACAGGGATCTTGCCAGATTTATTCTGTAATATAGCAGTGCGGATCAGCCGAAAATAGGAGTTGGAGGAAGTGATAAATGTTTTTCAGCGGAGCCTTTGGTAAGAACGTAGATATAATACAGCGCGAACTCGATGTATCTATTATAAGGAGAAATGTGATTGCAAATAATATAGCAAACTCGGACACTCCGAATTTTAAAAGAACCGTGGTGAATTTCGAATCAGAGCTGAAACGGGCCCTGGATTCGGAAAAAGTAAAGCCTTTACCTGAAGTATTAACGGATAAACGGCATATCCCATTTTATCAGTCTGTTGATTACAGAAAGGTAAAACCGAGGAGAGTACTGGATTATCTTACGACTTCCAAGAACAATGGGAATAATGTGGATATAGAAGAGGAAATGATGAATGCACTGGAAAACCAGATGCTCTACCAGACACTTGTGCAGTCCATTTCCAGTGAATTTGCAAGAGTTAATCTTGTACTGAGATAAGAATTAATAAGCAGGAGATAATAGAATGGGTATTTTTTCAAGTATAAATATTGCTGCAAGTGGTTTATCGGCGCAGAGAACACGGCTCGATGTTATTGCAAACAATATCGCAAATGTTAACACAACAAGGACAACAGAGGGGGGCCCATTCAGAAGAAGCAGGGTAATATTCCGCCCCAGGGTTTCGCAGCCCTACTGGAGAAGTCCGTTTTTACCGGGATATCTCGATAATGGGGTCGGCAAGGGTGTGCGGATTGTGAAGATAGAGAAGGACCGCGATTCGAAGCCGAGGCTGGTTTACGATCCGACTCATCCCGATGCAATTAAAAGCGGTCCGAGGAAGGGTTATGTGGAGTATCCGAATGTAAATATTGTTAATGAAATGGTGGATATGATTTCCGCATCGCGCTCATACGAGGCTAATGTTTCGGTTATCGACGGCACCAAGAGTATGTTTTTAAAAGCTTTAGAGATAGGGAGGTAGATAGATGAATTTTTTTACTCCTGATCAGGTTAACGGACAGGTTGTTACGATGTTAAAAACAGATCCGCGGCATTTCGGTTCTGCTGTGGGTAGAGTAAAAGAGACGGGAAATTCCGAAAAGAATTTCGGTAAGCTGCTTCTTAATGCATTGAGCTCGGTTAATGATAATCAGCTCAGGAGTATGAATTTAACACAGAAAATGATTACCGATCCGGATTCCGTTAACATCCATGATGTAACAATTGCCCTTGCGAAGGCCAATCTGTCACTCGCCATGACAAAGGCAATTGCTGACAGAGCAATAAGCGCTTACAGACAAATTATTAACATAAGGTAAATTATTTGAAATTCGACGGTCTGTAACGGCATGTAACGGGATGTAATAAATAGGGAGGGGAAATGAACGAATGGTTTAAAAAACTGGTAGAACAGGTCACAGCACTCTGGGAGAAATGGACTGCAACCCAGAAAATTATACTGTTTTCTGTTATAGGTATTGCAGTTGTAGCTGTAATCTTAATTGTTACATTCAGTGCATCTCCGAGCATGGTGCCTCTGCTGCGTTCTCCTATTACGGATGAAAATTATATGTCCAAAATAGAGGGGCGTCTGGATGTAGAAGGAGTCAGGTACAAGGTAGGTTCCGACAAGATCATAATGGTGCCCGATGAGCAGACCGCGAGAAGAATGCGTGCAATTATGGTGCGGGAAGATCTTATCCCGCCTAAACCAATCCGTGGGCGATCTTTGATATGCAGCGGTGGACTATTACGGATTTTGAAAGAAATGTTAATCTGCAGAGGGCGATAACAAAAAGCCTCGAGCAGCATATTCTTGCCCTCGATGATATAGATGCGGTAAGTGTAACGCTGGTTGTACCGAAGAAGGAACTGTTTTCCGAGGATCAGAATCCGGTTACTGCTTCCATAATAATTACTCCAAAACCGGGTTCCGATTTTACACAGAACAGAAAAAAGATAGAAGGAGTTGTTAAACTCATTAAGTATGCCGTAGCCGG
>QILZ01000023.1 GCA_003233545.1 Spirochaetales bacterium | reverse complement strand
AAGTTTTAGAGCTTGCCCCTTTTACACCCCAGCTCTTCCGGTTAATACGGTGGTTTCTGGGGGAAGCGGTTATGCGTTTAAGTTCGAAAGGTTACAAATACTTCATCGATTTCGCATCCGGGCTGCCGACAATGGATCATATACACCAGGTAACTCCCGAGGGAACAAAGGTAATTTATTCCGACATCGACCCTGTTGTCGTGGCCTATGCACATGATATAATCAAGGACAATCCCGATGCAAGGTATGTACACTGCGATGCAGGAGCACCTGAAGAACTTCTGAAATCCGGCATCCCCGAAGAACTGTTCGGAAACAGCAGGGATATTGTAGTAGGATTTAACGGTATTGCCTATTTCCTACCCGATGACAGGATAGCACATTTTATGAAAACTCTGTACGACTGGACAGGGAATAACGCAAAGCTGTACCTCTGTGATGCGAATTCGACCCTGGCTCTTTCGGAGGATGCAAAAAAGATGATGGAACTGTACAAGGGATTTAATCAGCCCTCCTATTCCAGATCGAAAGAAAAAATGCTCGAGCTCATAAAACCGTGGAAGGTCGATGATCCGGGAATAATGCTTCTCGAAGACTGGGTCGATATCGAAACAACGAAACAAAAGTAACCGAGCTGGGAAAGGATAAGTGGAATAGTCAGGGCTTTTACGGGGCTATACTAAAAAAATAGATTTGTGTATTATTATCCAAAACTAATGTCGTTTAATAACATACAGGGAAACATTAATAAAATAACACTTAACACCATCGGTACGATAAAAGATAATCAGGGCAGACTTCTGGCTGGTATTAATGATATCGTTCTGTCGCATGTATTCGAAAACAGGTACACACTGCACCCCAGGAAACTTAAGAATATCGCAGACGAAGAATTAGAGAATCTTATTGCGTTTCTAAGTAAGCAGGAAGAGGATATTCCATCGGAACTCGGTAAAGCGAGAGCGATATCCGGTATTAAGGATAATTCCCTGTTGGATATATTCGAATACCTATATAATTTCCTCATCGATAATACGGAAGACTCCTCTGTAAAAACAGTACTTAACCTGTTTTACAGATATGAAAAAATTTATATTATAAATTACAATTATGCTGAGGAGAAAAAATTACTATCGGACCAGGAACAGCTGCGCCAGGCACTCTCTTCCGCTTTTAACAGGCAGAAACAGGAATTGCTCGTTAAAAACCATGCAATAGAAACGTCGCTTAATGGTATTTTAATTGCAGACCTGGACTGGAATATCAGGTATACAAATCCGGCATTATTAAAGATGTTAGGGGAAAACGGCACTTTAATAACCAAATCGACATTTATATCCATTGTAGGCGAACAGGCAATCCGTAACCTGCGGATACAGCTAAAAGAGACAGGTGCATGGCAGGAAGAGATTAACTACAGGCAGAATACAAAATCGGTAGACCTCTTTCTTTCCGCTTCGCTTATAAGAGACAATGATTCCAGGCCGATAGGAATAATGGTATCCTTTGTCGATATTACAAGCAGCAAGAAACTCGAGGCTCAGTTCCGTCAGTCACAAAAAATGGAAGCATTAGGCAAATTAGCAGGTGGTATCGCACACGACTTTAACAACATTTTAGCTGCAATCAGCGGTTACGCGGAACTGCAGCTTCTGGACTTTCCGGAAGAAAGCCAGCAATACAGGGATATGCTGCAGATTAAGCAGGCGGCCGAACGGGGCAAAGGCTTAACGAACCAGCTGCTCTTCTTTACAAGACGTGCAAGCAAGGAGAGAAAACCACTTAACGTGAATAAAATCGTTAAAGAAACCATTCAGCTTTTAAAACGGACGTTCCCTCCTGAAATAAAAATCCGCACGGTCCTTGATAAAGGCCTTAGATTGATAAATGGCAATCAATCCCAGATAAACCAGGTCCTGATGAATCTTTGTGTTAATGCACGGGATGCCATGATAGACAGAGATGATAATCGTTCCGCCATACTCGCACTCGAAATATCAACGTACAATTCAAGTATAGATAAAGTTACAGCAGCACAATACGTTAACGCATCGGCAGGAGAATACGTATGCCTGAAAGTGAGCGACACCGGCAGGGGAATGCCTCCGGAAATTGTAGAACACCTCTTTGAACCGTTTTTTACAACAAAAGCGGCGGGAAAGGGAACGGGACTCGGACTTTCCGTTGTATACGGGATTATCAGGGGTCACAATGGATTTATCGATGTAAACAGCAGACCGAATGAGGGGACTACATTTTCACTTTACCTTCCCGCACTGCAGCCCGGCACTTCCGCAGAATTAAACGATAAGAATGAGGATACATTAGTAACAGGGAAGGGTACCATATTGATTGTGGAAGATGAACCGCAGGTGAGGTACATGGAAGCAAGAACCCTGGAAAAATGCGGCTACAGCGTTTTAATCGTAAAAAACGGCAGAGAGGCTATTGAATTTTACAGTAATAAGCAGGAAGAAATCGATCTCGTAATTCTCGACATGGTAATGCCTGAAATGGGAGGAAGAGAATGCTTTTACAGGTTAAAAAAGATAAACCGGGATATTAAGATCATCCTGATAACCGGCTATACAACAGATCCTTCGTTAACCATGGAAATAAAAGAGAAAGCCGCAGGTTCCATCGAAAAACCGTTCAGACTGCATGAATTTACCAGAATAGTCCACGAAGCTTTAATTTCCCCTGTTTTGTAAGCCTGATATAGGTAACCTCATGGAATTGGGGTCCCAGCTTATCTGTAATCCATGATATATCTTCATCGTTACCTTCGACTCCTAATATTGTAAACTGTTTCGAACCTCGCTTTCCGAGCTGCATATCGATTACATTTACATTCCTCGAGGCCAGAGCAGAAAGCAATATCAGTATTACTCCGGGAATATTATTATGTATGGCCAGTACCATCTGCTTTGACACGGGCATGCTGATTTCCACTCCGTCCACGGAAAGCAGATATATCGGAACCTTCCGTAAAGAGGGTAAAAATACCTCGGTTTCCGGAATAATTTCTAAAAACCGCTCATCTTCGGTCCCCTTAACAAACTCAACCGCCTCTTTTATCTTCTCTTTATCACCGGACACAGACAGATAGGCCGATGCAGTTCCGTCAGCCATAGTATATAACTGTGCGGTTTCCACATTGATAGCTTCCGACGCCAGCATATTAAAGAGAATCGAAAGAGTTCCGGGTATATCTCTATGATGTGAGTACAGGCATTTTACAGATTTATTAACGTGGTCAGGTACTGTATCCGTGAGAGTTACAGACCTGTTATTCTTTCGAACCCTCACCGCATTTACAGATCCTAACAGTGTCGCATCCGGGAAGATATCCTT
>QILZ01000049.1 GCA_003233545.1 Spirochaetales bacterium | reverse complement strand
CGAAGGGAATGAGTGCAAACGGAGCGACCGGTTTAAATTCCACACCTACTGCAAGAATCGGATGGGAACAGGCAAAACTCGGAATCGACTTGGGTTATAAATATACAGGTGCCTCTCACATACCCATGATCAGTGTCAGCTTTTTAGGTGCTGCAGAAACGGGTATCGCAGCGGATATTAAAACAAATGCAGCAGGAGCCCCGGTGTCTGTGGATTTTCTTTTAACCGGAAAGTACCAGTTTTTTAAATCGGGAAATGCGGCACTGACAGGCGGAGGGAATCTTCAATTCGTTAACGGGGCAATAGCAGGGCAGGTTTATCTTGCATCGACAAATGACGGACAATTTTTTGACTGGCCTGCCAATACGACCATAGTAATCGGTACAACCTTTCCGGATTTTTTTAACAACTATCCGATAGATTTTTCTATGGGTTTCGAAGTGAGTCTCTGGCCTTCCGTATTTATGGACCTCGTCCATCTTTTAGTTGATTTTGCCAACTACTCGTACAGTATATCACCGGCAGGTACAATCTCGACGGCAAGAGGTATTTTAAACGCGGGCATCAGGATAGATCCGATAAAAGGTTCCGGGTTTAGATTTAACATAGATTTAGCCGGCACCGACCTGCTCGATGCAAGCCGCGGATTTATGATCGGGGCATCCTTCGGTTTTGCATTATTGTAGGGAATAATTCATCTTAAGAGACATTTTAAGTATAAATCGAGACAAACTATATCCCTTTCCGTAATTTCCTGTTATCATATAAAGAGCCAAGAGGTCATAAAATGAGTAAAAAAAATAAAGTTCTCGTCATTCTTTCTATAGTTGTTGCAGCAGTTGTTGCGGCGTTCATAGGCATAAGCCTGTGGCTTAATGTAACATGGTTCGGCGAACTCGAATATGTTAAAGTATTTACAACGATACTATGGGCCAAGGTTGCCCTGTGGAGTATCTTTTTTATCCTGTTCTTTCTGTTTGCAGGGGTAAATGTACTTATTGCTTTTAACAGAGGTAATATAAATACATTGAAGATCCAGCAGGCAGGTGTACCCGAAGAAATAAACAGAAAAACAGGTATCATGCTGGCAATTCTGATATTATTGATACTTGCACTTTTCATGGCAAACAGTGCAAGTAAAAACTGGGAAATAATACTAAAGTACTTTAACAAAACGAGCTTTAACCTTAAAGACCCTGTCTACAGCAAGGACATTTCCTACTATGTTTTCCTGCTGCCTGTTTATCTCTTTCTTAAAACATGGGGCATAACAGCCATTATACTGACCGCACTGCTCGTAGGCGTTCTCTATTTTTTATCAGGCCATGTAAAATCGGAAAACAATAAGTACAGTTTCAGCATTCAGGCAAAAAAACACGTACTTTTTTTATTAATCCTGCTTACCTTTCTTATAGCGTGGAATTACTGGCTTAAACGGTATCAGCTACTCTTTTCCGGAAACGGATTGATATTCGGAGCCGATTTCACGGATGTCAATGTTGTAAAACCTGCTTACTATCTTGTAATAGCAGTTTCTCTGTTAACCGCGGTTTTGACCTATATAAGCATGGTTAAAAGCTCTTTCCGGCAGATGCTTATAGGTTACGGTATCCTGATCGGTACCATAATTCTTTTTACAGGCGCCGCTCCGGGTATTGTCCGCCAGCTTGTTGTATTGCCGAATCAACTCAAAAAGGAACTGCCCTATATAAAAGACAACATCCTGTTTACCAGAAAAGGGTACAATATCGATACCATAAGCAAAAGAGCTTTTCCGGTACAGTCTTCGCTGACTGCTGCTGATTTTAAAACGGGTAGAGATGATATCACCAAACATATACGGCTCTGGGACAGGCGCCCTTTACAAGCTACATTTTCGCAGCTGCAGGAATTCAGGCTCTACTATGGTTTCAGCGGTGTCAATACGGACAGATATCATTTTGACAAAACCTACAGGCAGGTAATGATTTCCGCAAGGGAAATAAACGACGCCAATTTTCCGCCGGCTGCCCAGACATGGGTAAACCTGAAACTTCAATACACACACGGTTACGGAGTTGTAATGGCACCTGTCGACAAAATAGGCCAGGAGGGGCTTCCGTACTTTATCATAAAAGACATACCGCCCAAGATTTCCGTTCCTCTTAAACTCGACCGTCCGGAGACCTACTACGGAGAAAAAACCACATCATACGTTATTGTTAATACAAAAATACCGGAGTTCGACTATCCAAAGGGAAATCAAAATGTAACCGTACATTACAAAGGCACCGGAGGCATTCAGATAAAAAACGGATGGAGAAAATTCTTATTCGCCCTTCGTTTTACAAGCACCGATATTCTTTTTACAAACTATATTACGCCAAAAAGCAGGATTATGATCTACCGCAACATCAAACAACGGGTTTCCACACTCGCTCCTTTCCTGTATTACGACCAAAATCCCTATATAGTGGTTTCCGGGGGCAGGCTTTACTGGATTGTGGATGCGTATACCATAACCAACAAGTATCCCTATTCCAATATCTATAAGGACGGTTTTAACTATATACGTAACTCGGTTAAGATCACTGTGGATGCATACAATGGTGATGTTAACTTTTATGTGGTAGATAAAAAAGATCCGATTATTAAAACATACAGAAAGATTTTTCCCGAACTTTTTAAGGATTTTTCCGAAATGCCGAAAGACCTGAAACTTCATATCAGGTATCCAAAGTATATATTTAAAGCACAGACCGATATGTACACGGTTTATCATATGACAGACCCGCAGGTGTTCTACAATAAAGAGGATAAATGGTCGATACCCCATGAAATATACGGGGATGAAGAAACACTTATGAATCCGTACTATGCTATTGTAAGGTTCCCGGATAAAAGAGAACAGGATGAGTATGTACTGATGCTTCCCTTTACCCCCTTAAATAAGAATAACATGGTCTCCTGGGTTGCCGCTATGAGTGATCCGGAAAACTACGGTAAGATCGTCGAATATCAATTCCCCAAAGAAAAGCTGATCTTCGGGCCAATGCAGATTGAATCGAGAATCGACCAGAACACCGAGATATCACAGCTCTTAACACTCTGGGGACAAAAAGGTTCGACTGTAATCAGGGGAAATCTCCTTGTATATCCTGTAAAGAATTCTCTTATATATGTCGAACCCATATATCTGCGGTCAGAAAAAAGCGAACTGCCGGAACTTAAAAGGGTAGTGGTAGCATATCAGGATAAGATCGGCGTCGGTCCCGATCTCAAAGATGCCCTGGAAGAGATATTCGGAGGCATACAGTCTAAAGCTAAAGCAGCCGTTACCCGCGGTACCGTTCTGCCTCTGCAGACACTGAATGCTCAGGAACTCATTAACCAGGCTGTGGATAATTTTAATGCGGCTCAGAACAGCCGGATACGGAAAATATATGAAACGCCTGCAGAAGGTACTTAGTAATCTTAAGAAAAACAACCAATAGCGTAATTTCTGCAAGCGGGCTCGATATTTTTGGAAAAAAGATGTTTGACATCACCGGTTAAATATTATACGTTATAGCAGATACCCTACCCGGGTATCTGCTATAACAGAACGTATTTTTTCGGGAGAAGGCAATGAGAGTGGATCAGATAGAAACGGAATTAAGCATTGAAGTTGAGGCAAAAAAGGGCCCTCACCCTGTTAACCAGCAGGTTTCCAGACGTTTAAAAAACATAGAAGGCCAGGTACGGGGCATACAGAGAATGG
>QILZ01000397.1 GCA_003233545.1 Spirochaetales bacterium | reverse complement strand
AGCTGCTGCGGTCTTATGACAGGTTAACGGAAATTACGGTAAATACGGGAAATCTGCGGCTGATTACAGAGGCGAAGGGAGCAATAGGAAAATATAAAGAGGCGGCTGCCGGATGGATTATGAATGATGATAAACTTAAAGCAGTCCAGTCGGATATGGATAAATTGGGCATGGATGTAATAAAGCAGGCACGGGATTCCGAAGCTGCCGGATACAAGCAGATGGAAAGCGCAAAAACAGATGCCAGGGCATTAAGTTCCAGGGCCGGCATAATAATAATTGCCGCTATAATAGCGTCGATAATTCTCGGTATAATCGTTGCCCTTGTTCTTGCATCGATTATTACCAAGCCTATCATAAAGGGGGTCGGGTTTGCTAAAACACTGGCGGAAGGTGATCTTACTGCAATGCTCGATATTAAACAGAAAGATGAGATCGGAACTTTAGCGGGTGCTTTAAACGAAATGGTTGAAAATCTAAGAGATATAGTGGGAAATATAACTACTTCGTCAAATAATGTAACTTCCGCAGCCGACCAGGTTTCCCAGGCAAGCCAGTCGCTTTCCCAGGGTACAACAGAACAGGCAAGTTCTCTGGAGGAGATTTCCTCTTCGCTGAATGAGATTAACAGCCAGTCAAAGCAGAATGCAGATAATGCAACCGAGGCTAATGCGCTCGCCAAAACATCGGCGGAGAATGCAGACAGCGGAAACAGGAAAATGCAGGAACTTGTCACTGCTATGGGAAAGATAAATGCATCATCAGAGGATATAAAGAAAGTAGTTAAGGTTATCGACGACATTGCTTTCCAGATTAATCTGCTGGCTCTTAACGCAAATGTAGAAGCTGCACGTGCCGGAAAATATGGTAAAGGATTTGCTGTAGTTGCAGAAGAGGTGAGAAACCTCGCAGTGCGAAGTGCAGATGCTGTTAAAGAAACAGCGAGGATGGTGGATGAAACAACCCGTAATGTGGAAGACGGCACAAAGGCTGCAGAAGCAACAGCCAAACAACTGGAGGGGATAGTAACAGGTTCTTCGAAAGTTGCCGATTTTCTCGGCGAGATAGCACTGGCCAGTAAAGAACAGGCCCAGGGGGTAGAGCAGATTAACAGCGGAGTGGAACAGATAGACCAGGTTACACAGGCTAACACGGCAAGTGCCGAAGAGAGTGCAGCGGCGGCAGAGGAACTTGCCTCGCAGGCTCAGCAGCTAAAAGGATTAATTTCTCACTTTAAGCTTTCTAATTCCGGAAATGGTAAATCTTTTAAGAAAACCAGAGGGGGATTTAGGGATATGCAGAACAGAGCCGCACCCGGGGAAGGTAAAGCTGTGGAAACCGGAAGGGAAGAAGGCGGCAGAGGCACAGGGATTATGCAGCCTCCTGTTAATACGGTAGATGGGGGTACGGATAAAGGATTCGTGGATCCTAAACAGATGATTAAACTCGACGATGATGACTTCGATAGATTCTAATATCGGCAGTATTGTCCGGCTTTCGGATAAGGAATTTTATCTCATCTCTGAGCTTGTGTATAAACAATTCGGGATAAAGCTTACGGAAAAAAAGAAAGCGCTTGTAAGAGGCAGATTAAACTCTTTAATTAAATCCATGGGCCTTACAAGTTTTAAGGCTTATTATGATACTGTAATAAATGATTCGACGGGTGTCAGTTTGCTTTCCCTGATCGATCGTATTTCTACCAATCATTCTTACTTTTTTCGGGAAGCCGGGCACTTCGATGTTTTAAAAAAGTCTTTACTTCCGAAATTGTTGGAGGAACTGGCAGTGCAGGGCAGTAAGGGTTTAAGGATCTGGAGTGCAGGAAGTGCTTCGGGTGAAGAAGCTTATACATTAGCCATGGTGATATCCGAATATTTCGGTACCGAAAGTTACAGGTGGGATATAGGTATTCTTGGGACGGATATCTCGATTAGTTCTCTGGAAAGAGCAGTTAAGGGTGTTTACCATAAAAATCAGGCAGGCCGGATCCCGGCTGCATTTAAGAAGTATTTTCGCAGGATAGAACCGGATAACTATGCAGTCGATGAGAAGATTAAAAGGATGGTTCTGTTTAAAAGATTAAATCTTATGCGTGAAAACTATCCCTTTAAAGGGAAGTTTCATATTGTCTTCTGCAGGAATGTTATGATCTATTTTGACAAAAAAACAAAAAAAGAATTGGTCGCAAAGCTGTACCGCTATATGCATAAAGGTGGTTATTTGTTTATCGGTCATTCGGAAACTCTGGGAAGGGAGGTAAGTGGGTTTAAGTATATACAACCTACTGTATATAGAAAGTGGTAAACAAAATAAAGGTCTTAATCGTCGATGATTCCGCTCTGGCCCGTGATCTGCTGAATAACGGTTTATCGGCAGATCCTAATATCGAGGTTGTGGGTACGGCTTCCGATGCATATATAGCGAGAGATAAAATTGTGTTTCTGAAACCGGATGTATTAACTCTCGATATCGAGATGCCAAGAATGGATGGACTCGATTTTCTTAAAAGGCTGATGCCCCAGTATCCGCTGCCGGTTATAATTGTATCCGCACTTGCCGAACCGGGAGCAAGGGCAACCCTCGAAGCTATGGAATACGGAGCGGTGGATCTTGTATTAAAACCTTCCAGTAAAATAGGTACAAAGCTTTCGGAAATGATCGAGGAGCTTAAAGCAAAGGTTATAATGGCCTCGGAGGTGAATGTTTCGAAGTGGAAAAAGAGCCTGCCGGTAGAAAAACG
>QILZ01000043.1 GCA_003233545.1 Spirochaetales bacterium | reverse complement strand
GCATGGAGAGCAATATCCATTTCATGAGTTACCATGATAATAGTAGCTCCTTCCGCATGCAGTGCCTGAAAAATAGAAATTATGGAAAGCCCCGTACGTGAATCGAGATTGCCTGTAGGTTCATCCGCAAAAATAATACTTGGACTATTTACAAGCGCCCTGGCGATTGCAACCCTCTGGCGCTGTCCGCCGGAAAGTTCGTTCGGTTTATGTTTTGCACGGTCTGATAAATCCACCTTTGCCAGCGCTTCCAATGCCAACTGCTTTCTCCTGTTTTCCTTTATCTTCGAATAAACAAGGGGCAGTTCCACATTACGTAAAGCGGTAATTCTAGGGAGCAGGTTAAAAGTCTGGAAAACAAAACCTATCTTTTTATTTCTGATGCCTGCAAGCTGTGCATCGTTAAGTTTCGAAACATCCTTTCCGTCGAGTTCATATACCCCCTCTGTGGACTTATCCAGGCATCCTATAATATTCATCAGCGTGGATTTTCCGGATCCGCTGGCGCCCATTACACAGACAAACTCGTGTTCGGATACATCTAAGTTTATATCCACCAGGGCTTTTACCTCTACAAGTCCCATTTTGTATATCTTGTTTATCCTACGAAGCTTTATCATTTTTATCTTTCTTTTTCTTTTTTTCCTTTAACTTCACAGTCTGGCCATCGGAAAGAGATTTAAGGTCGCCCGCCGCTATTTTATCCCCTTCTTTAAGCCCGGAAAGAATTTCCACTTTTTCTATTCCGATAATTCCCGTTTTTATCTCTGTTTTTACTATTTTGTATAAATCCGTACTGTCTTTGAGTTTTATAAGTTTATAAGCGTATTTTTTATTCTTTTCAAAGATATACTGATCTATGCCGATTGCAGGGACATTACTGCGCTTTTCCACTGTAATATAGATGGAACTGCTTGCACCGATTTTAGCATACTTCTCAGGGTCATTCAGATTAATCTTTATCTCGCATACCCTCGAATCACCGACTCTTTTAATAACAGGTGCAATATAGAAAACTTTCCCGTATAATGTATGATCTATAAACGCATCGGATTCTATTTTTGCCTTCTGCCCGATTTTAACATAACCGATATCGACCTCATCGATATTAACGGTTACCTCGAGCTTATCGGGATTTTGAATTCTTGCAACTTCGGAACCGGGGGCAATAATATCACCCTGTTCGATGGGCAGCTCCGTTATTACTCCGCTGATCGCAGCCTTAATCGAACAATTTTTAAGATCGGTATCGACTGCATTCAGATTAGCCTCCGCATGTTTTACCTCTATGGAACCGGCAACTATTTTTTTATCTATAGAGGAACTTATATCCACGGGGTCATCTATCCCCCTGCCTTCCCTTAGATTTAACCTCTGGACAGAGGATATATATTTTTCTTTTGCTATTTCATAGCTGTCTTTCGCCGAGGAAAGCTGCTGATCACTAGCCGATCCTATTTTATACATTTCTTCGGTATTTTTAAGGTTTCTTTTTGCCTGTTCGTAATCTGTTTTTGCCTGGATATACCCTGCCCTTAAGTTTAATAATTCGCTTTTTACCGCTTTCTTTGCACTCTCCAGGGCCGATACTGCCGACTGCCTCTGAACTAGTATTTTTTCCGAATCTATTAATACCAGCAGTTTGTTTTTTTTAACATATTCGCCCTCTTTAACAAAGATACGAGCAATCGTTCCCCCTGTTTTCGATACAACCTTAACGTGTTCCAGGCTCCTGATTTCGCCGTTTGCAGATACTTCCCTGGACAAATCCGTGGTTTTAACATCTTTGGCCTCGATTTCCACATAATGTTTTCTTTTTTTCGATATAACAGCCCCTGTAATAAAAACCGCAATCACAACAATTATTACAATAGAAACAACTCTTTTTTTTGCCATACTACATTCCTGTTTTTTTATTTAAAAGGTCTATTAAGTTTTCTCCCTCTAAAAGTAATATATTTATATAGTCCATATTTGCTTCGATTTTTGCTTTTATAAGCGCTAATTTTGCATTTTCCAGCTCCAGGCTCATTTTATTAAGATCGTTCTGTGCTATCTGTCCCAGTTCGAGATCCTTTTTGCCCTTTTTATACCTGAACTCTGCAATTTGAATATTAAGCTCCGAATATTTATTTATCTTTCTGCTCTTTTCGATTTTCCGGAATAACGTATTCAGGTTTTTGATAATATCCGCCCTTTTACTCTTTACCTCGTATTCATTTGCCTTTATATCATTATGAGCCTTGTCTATCTTTTCTTTAAGACTGCCCCCATCGAATAGCTTTGCGGATAAACTGATACTCGCACTTAAGACCTGGCTGGAATTATCATTAAACGAGTTTTTAAATGCCTCATTAAAATCCGTAGTGGAATCCGCTGTCGTGGAAAAATCAATATTACCTGCCAGGTTTAAAACAGGCGCAGCAGTATACCTCGTGTTTATAAGATTGTCCTTAACAATATTCAAATTGTAGCGTGCAAATAATAAACCGATATTACTCCCCATGGCACGGTTTAAAATATCATCCTTTTTCCGTAAAATGGAATAATCACATATATTCTCCACTTCTGTGCCTATGATGATATCTTTAGTGTACCCGTATTTGCTTAAGAAATCCTTTTTTGCATTGACAAACTGTTCTTCCGCATCGAACAGATCGATCTCCGCCTTATTAAGGGCAGCTTCTGTCTGCAGCAGCTCCAGCCTTGTTACACGGCCAAGCTTAAACATTTTTTCTGTATTCCTGTTATTATTCTTCGCA
>QILZ01000381.1 GCA_003233545.1 Spirochaetales bacterium | reverse complement strand
GTTTCAAAAAAGGCAAGTCCGGCAGTGTAACGCGGATCGATCCCGGGCATAAAATAATTAAACGGAACATCATAAACACGAACCTTCTTTACATTCCTGTTCTTATAGATACCTTCCAGTTGTTTATACAGTTTAAAGCCTGTCTTCCGCCTGCGGAATTGTCTATGGACCACCATCAGTTTTATATATCCGGTTTTTTCCGGTTTCGAATCACGAATAACGCCGGCAAGAAAACCTGTTAACCGGTTATTTTCCCATGCCGTAAGAATAAGATCTTTTTCATAATCGGGATCGGAAAACAACTTTTCCCGAAGCAGACCTTCCGATAATGTATCATATTCCATGTGCCTGTTGCACAGCTCTAAAACCTCTTCTATATCATTTTCCTTAAACAGGCGTATTTTCATATTATTTCTTTCAGATATTCATCCTCGAGTTCGTGGCATTTAATTATGTCACCGCAGATATCCGAATCACTTTTATTTTCGATATTTTTATAAACGGTATCCATAAATAACTTCTCATATTTATCCCTTACAGGCCTTATGTGCTCTAAAAAATAAGGGTAATCATGTTCCGATTTTTCAGCAACATACCGGCGTTTCTTATGTATTTCCGACACCTTATTATAATCTTCCGGTTCAGGAAGTCCTGTGCAATCACCTGTAATAACGAGAGGTTTATACAGCGATATACACGGAAAGGAAGAATCCGTATACCAAATAATAGATTTATTATTTATATAGTGGACAACCAGGGATGCTGTTGTTTCCGATTTAATAAAAAACCCCGAATGGATACAGATCGAACCCATTCCCCTTTTTATACCGGGGTTATTTCCGCCCTTAATATGAGAACGCATTATTGATTTTACAGAATCAAGATTTGCCTTTCCTTTTAATTCGGATATTAAAGAATTTTTATACCTGTTCCTTAACTCGCCTCTTGCAAAGTAGTTGAATATTTTATTTTCATACTTTTTCTTAAAGGCGTCCGTACCGGGATGCTCTCCGGAAGAATACCATGTTTTAGTTTTTCCGTATTCATCTTCATTTAAATATGTATTGGAGATTGTACAGTAATCCCTTACCCTCTTTGCAGCCCACTCTTTTCCGGCTGTCTCTACTACATACGCTTCGTTTTTATCCTGTATTAAAAACGAGTTATGATAAACAGACCTGTGCATGTATCCCCCGTCTCCTGCCTGCCCGTATTCGGAAACAACACTGCAGATAAAATCCTTTGCCTCTTCTGCGGTTGCCGCTAAATGAAGTGCAAGCCTTAGAATATCCATTCCTAAAATAGCTGTCCTTTGAGGTTTAATCTTCGGAAACACAGCCTCGTTGCCTATTGCCACACCTTTTTCATTTACCCCGATTTCCCCTCCCCAGAGCCACAGGGGACGGGAAATTACTATGTTAAAAGGTTTAAATTTTAATTTAAAAAAGTTTAAATGTGTGCGCAGATAATTGCTCAAGTTTTCGTAATTTGTTTTTATGTATTCAGACTTAAGATTATTGCCGGAAATTCCCTGTAATCCTTCTATAGATAACGACCCGGAAGATACGGCCTGCAGAACCTGATCTTCTCCCGGTTCCCTGTCCGAATTCTTTGCAAAGAAAGATTCATTTTTATTCTCCGTCCACGAAGAAAGAATGGAAACCGTATCACACACGATAACCCCCTGTATTTTCAGCGTTTTATTTTACCGGGCAGGATAAATTCGTACCTCTTTCCGAATATCTTTGTTTTTAAGAACCGGTCGGCCTTTCTGAAGGATAGAAACAGCGACCATATAAGTTTATCTTCCCTGTAGTAGGATTCTACGCTCTTAACTGTAATTGCTTCCTTTAGTGTCTTATTTTTATCCGTAATTACCTTAACGGCAGGGCCTACCAGTTCCGGCTTCTGCTCTTTGTAGAGATTGGCTGCCAGATCGGTAAGAACCGAAGTATAATCGTAATACCTGTTCATTACATCGTCGAGAAAGAACTTCCTTAAAATCCACCTTAAACCGGGAGGGGAACTCTTAAGGAGAGGTTCCGGCTCGAACTGTTCTACACCGTCTATTCTATAGAGAGGAGTACTGGTGTCGATATAATAGAAAATAACTGATCCGCCGTTTTTTGTATAAGCCCAGTTGGATATCTGGCTGTCAAGGGAGAGCTCTATCTGCCCCCTGTTTTTGTTATTATAATCCCGGATTTTTTTTACTTCATCCAAAATACCGGAAATCAGTTTAACAGCTTCTTCCGTAGAAATCGATTGTATTTTCCTGCTGCAGATGGAATCGGAGGGATACGCTTTCTGGGCTATATAAAGGGATACGGGCCTGTCCGGAACAGTTATTATTACAGTCTCCTGCCCGGGGATATTAAGACCGGCTCTTGCAAGATGTTCACTGTACGTTAGAAATCGGCACGAATAGTGCTCAGCTTCTTCCCTCGACTTAAAAATCGGAAGGCGCTTAAATACGACAGAGTCATTATCTCCCAGTTTAAATATCGATGATATCTCACCGTATCCGACAAGTTTTGCACTTACAGGTGAATCTTCCATATCCATCGGGTTTAAATGGGTTTCAAAATCGTATAAGAGCTTTTCATCTATGTCAAGTTTCATATCATTAACTCTCCCTCTTCCTTTCGAACAGTGCTTTTGTTTTATACAGAAGTTTAAAAGCGGGTCTTAGACGCCTTGCCTGGGTTAATGCCCTGTCCAGTCTATGTATAATCTCATCGATGGTATCCTCTTTTAAGTTAAGCGGAGGAAGAAACTG
>QILZ01000212.1 GCA_003233545.1 Spirochaetales bacterium | reverse complement strand
CTCCTTTTATCAGGGCAATCCCATCCGGACCGGCGGTTGTTCCATCCTTGGGATATACAATCCTTACAGGACCGCCGCCTTTAACATAACGGTATGCATTATCTTCGAGAGTAATACCAACAGCCTGTTCACCGTCGTTTACAAAACGGGGAACTGCAGAAGAACTTCCGGAAAGAACGAAATTTTTAAGGATACTCTTATAAACATCCCAGCCACGGTCCTTGTATATATTAAGTACTGTTGCCAGCTGCATATAAGACGAACCGGATTTATCCGCTCTTGCTGAAGAAATCTGTCCTTTAAGCCTCGGATCACTTAAATCCGTCCATTTCTCCGGTGTTAGATTTTCCGGAACAAGTTTGGTGTTTACTATAAATACCATAACAATACCGGTGTACGGAAGCCAGTTTGTTCCCACTTTAAAAACATCTTCTATCTTGTCCCAATCCTTCGGGATGTATTTTTGAAGCAAATCGGAATTTGCCTCTAACTGCTCACCGCCGATACTCCAGATGACATCACACTGCGGATTGTTCTTCTCTGCTTTGACACGTGCAATAACATCACCCGAACCCATCTTTACTACTTCGGCATCTATTCCCGTATCCGCTTTAAAACGGGGGACAAGAGCATCGATAATCTCCTGAGTATGCGCAGAGTAGAGCACTACCTTTTTCCCTGTTTCCTTCTGTCCTGTTGCAAACAAAGTAAGCGGGAGAAGCAAGGCCATAAGCAGAACAATAACTACCATTTTCCTTTTCATAAGAACCTCCTTAGATAAATTATTATTTCCTGTACTTTAAGTACAGTTACTATAACCAGTTTGCGAGCTCACTCTTTAGATTCATCGTTTCCATATTATAATGTATTACATTAAAACCGATTTGCTCTGCAGTATTACAATATTCCTTTATATCGTCTATATAAAGACATTCTTCCGGCTTGACAGAACCCATCCTGCACATAATATCCCATATCTTTCTATCCGGTTTCATCACTCCGACCTTATAGGAAAAAATAAAAAGCTCTGGAATTGTTGCAAACATCTCGTTTTCGAACAAGCAGAGAGAATGAAGATATGTAGTATTGGACAGCACAAAGACCCGCACTTTTTTACCGGCATATTTGAGGGCTTCTTCTCCATCCCTGTTATCTTCGAACCCATCCTTAAATTCATGATAAAATTCGTCGTAACTCCAGTTGCTATTACCGTTTATCCGTTCTTTTATTCTTCTGAAATGTTCCCTTGAATCATATCGTCCTGTTTCGGAATCGTACTCGATATCAGTTCCGTAAATACGCCTGCATATTTCTTCCGCCGAAAGTGGTGAATGAACAGATAAAGGTGAGCATATTTTAAGGCGGTCGACCTTTAACAGGACATTCCCGAAATCAAAAACCACCGTGCTGATATTTTTTTTCATACTACTCCATTCGGAATACATAGCCTTCTTCGCCTATAAAATGTCAACCGGGAATTATAAACCCGGCTTTTATTTTTATTTCGACTAAGACGGAACACTTAATCCCATACCGCGGATATTGCCATAGTACTAGCAGCTCTTCACCTGGTCATGTAAGTGACAGCCAAACTTACAATCTTTTGAAATAGCCTTTGAAAACTCTTTATTCTAATCAAGTTTATAATCTTTTTCAAGTATTTTAAAAATTATTTGAAATAAGACAAGCAAAAACCACCTATTTCCGTATGTGCAGAGTTTAAATCATTTTTGCTGCCCATTTATGAAGGTTATTTAAGTGTCAATAAATTAAAAGGCAGCTAATGCCTGAAGCTGGACACAAGCATAGTTAGAAACAGCATAGTCTTATAGTATGGATTTAGTTGTTATATATAAAACCGTAATCAGAAAAACTGCTGTTCGAAAATTCCGATACTTTTGGCGGGGTAAAAGTATCAGCATAAGATTTAATCCTCAGCGTTACCTTACCATCCTCTATATCGATAATATTTGCAGACAAGGTATCCGGATATAATCCACTCATAGAGCCGCCTGCACCGGATATCTGTATATTCTTAAACATATATAACAGTGATTCATGAACATGGCCATGAAGAATATAATTAATATTGTATTTTTCAAGAAGTGAAAGTATATGCTTCGACTTCTTAAATTTTAACGAACGCCACTCTATTTCTTTCCATAGAAAAGGGTTTCGTTTTAGTCTTAAAAAAAATCTCGAATCCAGATGATGGTGCAGTAAAAGTATCCTTGGTTTTTCATTAAATAGTTCCCAGGACATCAATTCCTGAAGTTTCCGCATATCCTCGGTAGATTGTTTTCCCTTAGTCGAAAATGGGTTCTTAATAAGAGAGTAAGGCATTATTGAGTTTATACCAAAAAGTACTGCAGAATCTAAGGATTTTGCATAGGGGAAAACATCATCATCAACAGTGACTGTAGAGTTAAATACTTCCGGAAAATAATCCCTGAACTGCAGAACACGCATATTAAAGTCGGTTTTCCTGCTCCTGCCCGGAAAATCCAGAATATCTTCCGCCAGGTATACCCCGCCGTAAATATCATGATTTCCAATAACCAGGGAGAGTTTTTTCGATGACAGAAGACCAAAGTCGTCGAATATTCTGCGCAGAAGCATAAAATCCTTCCTGCGTGGTACCGGCAATAACAAAGGTGGAATACTCGGCGCCTGGATTGTCTGGGCAATATGGTCATGGAGTACCTATCTGATCGCAAAGGTAGTTCCGGCTTCTTTTGCAACAAGAGCACCTTTTATTCGTTACGTACTTATCGGTGTTCTGCTTATAGTTATAATCGTCA
>QILZ01000220.1 GCA_003233545.1 Spirochaetales bacterium | reverse complement strand
CGGAATCGGATATTACCGTTACCAGCTATCATACCTTAAGAAACGATATCGAGCTTTTTAAAAAGATTCCGTTTACCTATTTTATCCTCGACGAAGCACAGACTGCAAAAAACCCGTTATCGAAAATTTATAAGAGCATAAATTTGATAGACACCGAAAACAAACTTTCTCTTACCGGTACGCCTGTGGAAAACAGTACCATCGATTTATGGGCTCAGATGCATTTTTTAAATCCCGGCATTTTAGGGAATCTTTCCGAGTTTAAACGAAAATACTCAAAACCCATAGAAAAAGGAAACGATACGGAGCAGAACGAGCTTCTTAAAAAGATGATTTTCCCATTTATTTTAAGGAGAAAAAAGGAAACCGTACTTAAGGATCTGCCTCCCAAGGAAGAGATAATTCTATATGCAACCATGGACACAAATCAAAGCAACGCGTACCGGGAGATAAAGGAATACTACAGGGAAAAGCTCAATAAAAAGATCGATGATGAAGGCCTTAATAAATCTTCTATCTATATTTTCGAGGCTCTTCTTAAGCTCAGACAGGCGGCAATTCTTCCGGAAATGATATCCGGACGGTACAAAGACACTCCTTCCTGCAAGTTAGACCTCCTTAAATTAAAGGTAACCGAACTCCTGTCGGAAAATCACAAGGCTTTAATATTCAGCCAGTTCCTTGGCAGCCTATCTGCAATAAGAAAGTGGATACAATCGCTTAAAATCGATTACACTTACTTAGACGGTTCTACAAAAGACAGAGAATCCCAGATCCGTTCGTTCCAGGAAAACGAGAAAAAGAAAATATTTATTATAAGTTTAAAGGCAGGCGGATTGGGGATTAATCTTACAGCATCCGATTATGTTATACTTTTTGATCCGTGGTGGAATCCGGCGGTGGAAATGCAGGCGGTTGACAGAAGTCATAGAATCGGCCAGAAGAACAAGGTTACAATTTATAAGTTTATAACAAAGGACACAGTGGAGGAAAAGATTCTTAAGCTTCAGAAGCGCAAAAGCAGGCTTGTAAAAGATATCATTACAACGGAAAAGTCATTTTTTAAATCGCTTAACAGAAACGAAGTAATGAACCTCTTTGAATAGTTCTTTTATAAACTCTGTTTACGCGGGCTGTTTATAAACGATATTGCACGATAGCGGATAAAGGTGTCGATCCCCCGGTCGGAAGGAATATTTTCGGAAGGGAGAAAGCCGCCTGCCATGGAGCCATGTCCGCCGCCGAAACCAATATCTTTAAGGATGTAACGTACAAGCAGATTGGCCTTGATATCCCTGCTGATGCTCCGTATGGAGAACCTGATACCGTTTTCCCGTATGGAGTAGGCTACAACGACATTAACCCCCGCTATTGTAATAACAAGGTCTCCTGCGGAACCTAATAGCGAATCGTTGCTGTTATCGAGGCGCAGAAATGCAAGCTGCCCGTAAACTTCGACATCCTGAAACGCCTGTGCATATTCCTTTAAATTCTTAAGAGAAATCTGATTACCCTTTAACTGGTTAATTAAGGAAATATTGGTAAGAGCATACAGCCTGTAAAACATCTCCACATCAAATTCCGAAATACCGCGGGTAAGATTATCAGTATCCATGAATATTCCATACACAAGTGCCGTTGCAACATGCCCCGGAACCTCCACCCCATTCTCCAGGTAGTAGGACGCAATAATCGATGAACAGGCACCGGTGTCCGGCCGTACGTCTTTAAACCGGTAACCATGATTACCTGCATATTCATGATGATCGATCACGGCAACCTCGTCTGTTATCAGATCGGTAATATTGCTGTTAGTCTTCTGGGCATCCACAAGCACAGCCCAGTCCTCTTTTCCAAGCGTTACAATATCTTTGGAATGCCTCATATCTATACCGAAAAGGTCGAGCATTTTAAGCGAGTTTGCTTTCTCTATAGTATGTTCGTACACAATCTGAGTTTCTATACCCCGTACACGCAGCAAATGCTCGAGTGCATAGCACGACGCTATGGCATCCGGATCGGGGACATCGTGGGGCTGCAGGAATACCTCATCAGGAGCATTTTTTAAGAGAGTAACAAGTTCATCGAGCTTTGTCATACTTATACAGTGTACCTTTCCTCTGCCGGTGCAAAGCTAAAATACCATAAAAGCGATAAATCTACTACCACCAAAGGCGGGGGTCTGAGTACGCCCTGATATTACGATAGTACTATCGATAAGAATTGTCAACTTTTAATCGGGCGGCATGGATTATGACGCAGCTATGCTAATAATCAAATATCTAATAATCGCGCCGCTCACCTCCGGGCGCCGGCCCGGTCTGCTCGATGCAGGGTTGTGCTGCATCCACATTTAGCTCGGCAGCCGCACTATATACCATACCTGACCATTTATCAGCGTCCATGCGAGCATTGGCCCGATAACATTTTGGCTGGATTTGTAAATAAGCCCCAATATTAGAAAGATTGTTCCGGTATACGCCGCGTTGTAAAGGCTCTGAGTAGTTGCTATGTGTGTCAGCCCAAAGATGATCACGGTGATGATAAGCCCCCAAGACACGACCGTATCTCTGCTCTTGAAAATCCGGTCGGTATTAGTGATAAGCCAGGTTACAAAGAAGACTTCCAGAGGGCCCCAAGCAAATATTCCCAACAGGGCATACCAAAGATTCCACGGAAAGCCCAAGTATAAATCCGGGCAAAGCGCCCCTGCTTAAATACGAGAAACCAAACATCACCGCAACAAAGAGAAGAGAAAACAGGATAGATTTCGTCAGTCCTTTGCGCCGAATTCCATAATGTGTAAAGTTTTCTTTGCAGAGCAAAGAAAATACCAGAGGAAGTAATCCTGCAGAAACAATTTCCATGTAAACCGTAAGATAGCCTTTCTCTTCCATTATTTTTTGCGCCGAAGAGATAGAAAGGAGGGGCAGCCCCTGGAGCACCAAAATAATCAATAGCGTTAAAACTGCGCCAACGAACCACCATACCCAGGCAGCAATGACCCGAAACACCGGTTTGTATAATAACACAGGTACATCTTTTGTCATTTTTTGTATTCCTTTACAGTAAGTGATAAACTCAAAGTCCTGCGGCACAGTGTTCGAAATCATTTGTTTTGAGCTCTGATACGTGTTTTTGCTGCCGCCATTATAATATCACACTTTTTGGAAAACTGCCAAAAGGTAATCCATGAATTCTGAAACTCTAAATCTATATATTACAGAATAAAAAAGTACACCGATCGTTACTTCGCCTGTGGTATCCAATCCGAGCCTCCCCGTGTACCCGGATCACTGCCTTATATGGGTGTTATGCATTGGTATTATTTAAATTCGTAAAATATTCTTTTAATGTATGTTTACCATATTCAGAAGCAACCATATCCATTGCCATGACTGTCAAGAAAAATTCAATTGGCCCATAAACCTTGCTCTCTGTAAACAGCCTGACTACCTTAAGTATTACAACCCTCACCCAGTCCGGAATATGAGTTATTTTCGGTTTCTTCCCTAAAACATCAAAGGCTGTCATTGCAATCTCATTTTGGGTCAGTATCTCCGGGCCGCCTACCTTGATTTCTCTATCAGGTTTTTCGATGGCATCAACACATACTGTCGCCAAATCTTCTCCATGGATAGGATTTGCCTTAAACTCTCCATTGCCAAAAAGGTATATTCGGCCTTTCTTTGCCATGTTATAGAATTCTGACATATCAGGGAAAAAACCATTTGGGCGGATAATACAATAATCCAATCCTGACTTTTTCAGTTGTTCAACGAACATCTCTTTTGCATCGCATATCTTTAACC
>QILZ01000394.1 GCA_003233545.1 Spirochaetales bacterium | reverse complement strand
TTACACTTGAAGTACTTAAGCGTATGAAAGATAAACTTCTCGATCTTGAAAATGAAGAAACTTTTAAGAAAATACTGGATGAAGCCCGTATCGTCGCGCGTATCGAAAATATTACAGAAATAGACTATAGGCAGATTGCGGATTGTTCTTATAAATTAAGCCCTTATGCAAGGTTGACTATCCCTCTTCCTGCGTATCATGCCGTATCATGTTATGAGGCGGTGGAACGTATTGCCTCTCCGCTGGGTAGGAGGATAACAAGCCTGGATGAGTATATCGATCTTTGTTTTGATATTTTCAAGGCTTATAAAAATTATGGTGCCGTGGCATTTAAGGATCAGAGCGCATACCAGAGAAGCCTGGCCTATGGTAATCCGGTAAAAGCCAGTGCGGAGAAGATATTTAACAGGTTTATGGAAGACCCGAGAAGGATCGAATCCTATCCGGACGGAATAAAGCCTCTCGATGATTATCTTTTTCATGAGTTTATGAGGATGGCCCGGGATCTAAAGCTTCCTGTTCAGATACACACAGGCCATATGGCAGGAATACGAAATGATATAGTTAAAACAAATGCTGTCAATCTGACAGGAATTATCGAACTGCACAGGGATGTGCGTTTCGACCTCTTCCATGCTAATTGGCCGTATAGCGGGGAACTGCTGTACCTCTGCAAGAACTATCCGAATGTTTCGATCGATTTCTGCTGGGCGAATATAATCGATCCGGTTTACTGCCAGAATATGATTAAACAGGCGATTTCTAGTGTACCCCATGGGAAAATACACGGATACGGTTCGGATTTCGTAGGTGCTGCGGACAGAGCCTGGGCGCATGCAGTGATAGCCCGTGATAATATTTCAATAGCTCTGTCCGACCTGGTAGAGATGGAATATCTTACTGTAACTGAGGCGAAGGGGATTGCCCTGGATTTACTCTTTAATAATGCGAATGATTTTTACAATCTGGAAATAAAAATTCAGAAGCCGGGTCTGATTCCCGGTTAATATTTTAGTTGATATTTTATAGGAGGAGGAGGAATAAATGAGTGAGAAGAAAAAAGAAGAGAATCCCGGAATAGGTATTATCGGTGTAGGTGGTATTGCCAATGACGGCCACCTGCCTGCTTATAAAGAAGCCGGTTTAAAAGTAGTAGCTGCAGCCGACTGCAGTCAGAAAGCGCTGGACAGTGCCCGTGAACGGTGGGGAATAGAGAAGGTGTTTACAGATTACCATGATATGCTTAATTTGCCGGAAGTTAAAATAGTGGATATCAGTACGCCGCCGATGGTTAAGCTGCCGCAGGTACTGGATGCCGTAAAAGCAGGAAAACATATTCTTGTTCAGAAACCCTTATCCCGTAGTTTTAAAGAGGCGAGAACTATGGTAGAGGCAGCGGAGAAGGCAGGTGTGTTAATGGCGGTTAACCAGCAGGCAAGATGGATTCCCTCACTTGTGCCGGTTAAAGGCTGGATAGAAGAGGGTTATATCGGCAAGCCGTACTTCTGCCTGGTAAGCGAACGATTCCGGGTACAATTTCCCGCAGGTACATGGAAGACCGAAATGGATCCTTTTATCATTATACAGAATGGAGTCCATTATCTTGATATGCTCAGGGGATGGTTCGGCGAACCTAAACTGGTTTATGCGGTTACAACACGTGATGAGACAAATCCCACAATGGGTGAACACATTTCCGTGATAACTCTGGAATACGATAACGCTTTAAGGGTCTGTTTCATTAATGACTGGTGTAACCGTTGTGATAAGGGAAACAGGACGGTATGTATAGAAGGTACCGGCGGAGGAATCAGCGGCGATATAGATGCCGGGTCTGTGACCTTGCATTCCGATAAACTCTCCGAGGGGGAAGTAAAAGAGTTCAAGACGGACAGGAAATGGTTTCCGGATGCTTTTTCCGGTCCCATGCTGGATCTGATGGAAGCTATACGGGAAGGCCGGGAACCTAAAACAAGCGGCCGCGACAATCTTAAGACCTTGCAGGTTATCTTCGCAGCTTATAAGTCCGTTAAAGAAAAACGTGCGGTAAAGCCCGAAGAAATACAATAGCAGATTAAAAAATGCAGCACAGTACAATTGCCGTTATCTCCAGTCTCGACACAAAGGGTGAAGAAACGGGGTTTGTAGCAAAAACAATTAAGGGATATGGGCACAATCCGCTGCTTGTGGACACAGGTTTCAGAGGGGTGCCCATGATTAAACCTGATATTACAAGGGAAGAGGTAGCCCGGGCAGCCGGCAGCGAACTTGCATTGTTATCCGGTCTGGACGACCGGGCAGAGGCTATTTCGGTTATGAGCCGGGGATTGTCCATGATACTGACCCGGCTCTATAAGGAGCAAAGCGATTTCAGGGGTGTGCTGGCTCTTGGCGGCGGCTGCGGAACAGCCCTGGCAACCGAATCCATGCAGATTTTGCCGCTTGGTTTCCCTAAGGTTATGGTTTCGACCGCGCTTAACGGAAATGTAAGCGGTTTCTTACAGGGCAGAGATATTATTTTATATCCCTCTATAACCGATATAGAGGGTCTTAATCCGATTCTGACAACTGTACTGTATAATGCTTCTGCCGTTATATGCGCCCTGGCGGAAGAGGCTGTAATGCCGTCTCTTAAAAGTGAGGGAAACATGGTAGCTCTTACAATGTTCGGCATCACTACTCCCTGTGTAAGCGCAGTAAAAAAAATATTAGAGTCAAAAGGATTAATGCCATTGGTTTTTCATGCTAATGGTGCGGGCGGCAGAATAATGGAAGAGCTCATTCGTTCCGGTTATATAAAAGGGGTAATGGACATTACTACTACGGAA
>QILZ01000198.1 GCA_003233545.1 Spirochaetales bacterium | reverse complement strand
CAGATATAGGGTGTGGTACAGGCTACTTCACAATACCTGCTGCTGAAATGGCAGAGAGAGGAAATGTATTTGCCATTGACATGCAGGAAGACATGCTTGAACTGTTGAAGAAAAAAATCGGCGGGAAGAAAAATATAACCATTGTTAGTTCAACTGAAGACAAAATCCCACTTCCGGATGAATCTGTGGACATAGCTTTAATGGCGTTAGTTCTTCATGAGGTCGATGGGGATGGAACACTGAGAGAAGCTCATCGTATTCTCAGGCAGGGAGGTATACTGGTGATTGTGGACTGGAAGAAAGAGAAGGCGGAAATAGGGCCTCCTATGGAACACAGGCTTTCCTTAAAAGAGGCAGAATCGAAAATAAAGGGAGTAGGGCTTTCCCCGGCGGATAACTTTAAAATACAGCCCTATTATTACTGTATAGTTGCCGGGAAGTAAAGAAAAGAATCCGGTTTAGTTAGTAACATGGGATATGACAACGCCGGAACTGCTTTATAGTGCGTATCTTTACGGGATCTCTTATTATTTCGGTATTGATAGCGGCAGCCTGACTCCGGATAATGTTTTACCGTAAATATGCGATTAAATTACGGAATATATGTTTAAACGAGCGGTACACTTATCATTCAAAATGACAGTGAGATAACGGTCGAAAATCCTTCCGGTAACAGCTGCCGGTTCTGGTATAAAGAATATTTTTAAAATCAGTGCCGATAGATTAATTCAACAGGAACAGTTTCAGGCTAATCGATCATCCTTTTATCAGGATCAAGTTCCTTAAGCCCATCCAAGACAGAATCACGTACCGGTATTTTGAATTGGAAACCGAGAGATTTAAGCTTTTTCGAGTTATAACTGTAACTCTTTTCAAGGTATTCGAGAGCCGAGGATGAAAAAAATGTCCGGATGAACGTGTTGTACGGTACGAATCTTCTTGCCAATTTGAGAAAGGGTTTTACAAGCCGAAAGAGCCATATTGGAATTGAAATAGAGGGAGGCTTTCGACCATAGTAACGGGCAACATAAGAGAATAGCTCTTTAAACGATACAAGCTCATTTGCGATATTGAAAATATCTCCTGAGCCGATTCGGGAGGAAAGAACACTTTCTGCAAGAAAAACTTGCGCCTCCGCTACATCCTCCGGTGAGGTAAGGCTTATCCTGGTTTGTCCCTTTCCAACCAGTTTGGGAAAAGGGATCTTCATGCTTTCGACAAGCGCCGGCAACATCTGCCTGTCTCTTGAGCCGACTACCGGGCCCAGCCTTGTTATAACAAAAAGCTTATCCCTGTGCTCTCTGGCATATTCGGAAACGAGCTTCTCTCCAAGTCTTTTGGTAACGGCATAGGGGACATCTCTATCTTTTCCAATGACCCCCAGGGACAATCCTCCATAAAATCAAATATTTTTTCACTGACGGTGCTTCCGAATATATTTGAAGACTTTTCCATGCTGCTGCATATTTTAAAGGCTTTGTGTGACGTATCATAAACAATTACAGAACTTGTATAAACGAATAAGATTGCATTCGACTTCACAAAGGCATCGAGTAGATTCTTCGTTCCTTCGACATTGGTCTTATACATATCTTCGAAATTCGAATAGACATATACATTTGCAGCAAGGTGGAAAACATAATCGATTCCATTAAGAGCTTCCAGCAAGAATTTTATGTTGGAAAGGTCACCTGTAACAAACTTCACGCCAAGCCGTTCCAGGAATTTCTTTCCTCTTCCGGATGGAATCCCGACAGGAACAGATTCGGGAGCTTTCCTGCTGCCATTCACAGCGTCTGAAGCTTTAGAATCCTTGTTTTTCCGCGGTCTGATGAGACAGAAAATATCCCTAATATTCCCTACACCAAGTGGATTATTCCCCGGGAAAGAACCCGCCTTTACCTTCCTCACAAGATATTCAACGAGATGGCTTCCAACCTGTCCCGTTGCTCCTGTTATGAAAATTTTTGCCATTTTAAAAACCCAATCATAATCTTTATATACTCCCCTCTTTTCTTACCTATTGCAATATGATCGATTAACATGGTAACAGGTAATACTATGATTGAACTACAAATGTTTCAAATTATTAAATACATTTTCCTCTCTATTACGGCAGTGGTATTCGCTGTGTTTTTCTTTAAAACTGCCGGTTACGGAAGGTGCGGCAGTAAAAAAACGGGGCACCCGGATGGATAACCGACTCGGTTGGTTTCCTATGGAATCTGTGTCTCCCATCTTTTTTATCCTCTATCTACTAGGTAACAGAAGGGGTGTAGCTTGCTTTCGCCTTATCAGGCACTTTATTTCCCTGAGTATTCGTTGGAAAAAAATCCGGATATACTTTTTGTTCAGCTGCCAATGGGCTTGACATTACTCCTTATTTAGACGAACCGGAAAAGCTTAAAGTAAACCATACCACTATAACAGCTATACGGAAATGAAAATACTGTATTTGGTTCCATATGAAGAGCCTTCAAATCTGAACTGAAGAAGGTCAGTCTAAGATATATCCATAATGTATACGAACATAACTCTTGTATAAAGGCCTATTCTTTAATAGAATCGATCCCGATGCGTATAGACTTTTATAAGCTATTTATTGCAGATTAATTCATGAAAAAATATTCATTAAAAGCTAAGGTAAAATTAACAAAATATATAGTACATTATACTTATATTTAGAAATTGGAGCAGAAACATGTCCAAAATATTCTGTAGGAAGAAAAGGAAGAATAAACATACAGGAGGAATAAATAATGCTGTATAGACCATTAGGAAATTCAGGTATACAGGCGTCCGTTGTAGGTCTTGGTACCTGGGCTATAGGCGGCTG
>QILZ01000083.1 GCA_003233545.1 Spirochaetales bacterium | reverse complement strand
TTATACCTTACAGGCACCTACAGATACGGACGATATCCGGAAACATTTGCTCCGGCAAGGAAAAGCATCTATGATAACTCTGCTGAGATGAATATTTCGCTTTCCCTCTCCTCCCTTGATATACCGCTTATACAGGATACATCATTCAGGACCTACGGCAAAGCAGACATTCTAGGCGACGGGAACAGTATATATACTGGCGTCCAGGAGATTTATATCAATCTTTTCAAAGGGGGAAATCCATATTCCCTGGTTACACTTTCAGGGAATTTTACAATGCAGCACTCCCTTAGAAATGAAAAATACAATTATTATTCACCTGTCGGCGTTATCATAGGCGGGGCAAGCCTGACAGGCTCGACCTGGATCGGTATCGGGGAAAGCAATGTATTGGGCTTAAGTTTAAGGGGTTACGGAGGTACGTATCAGGAGAATATATTCGATCCGGCACAGACTAAAAGAAGGCTTAAACTGGAAGGAGAGGTCAATATAAATCTCACTTCGGGAAACGGCTACTATTATTTAGGCGCCATGGCAAACGGAACATACTGCTATAATTCGCCGGATGCAGCGGATTTAAACACATGGGATTACTGGTCGCTTTATTTTAAGTTCGGCTACACGGCAAAACTTCCGAATCTGCTTGCACCGTAAAGGTTTTTCTGTTTCTTGACAAGAAAAGCCCTTTCTGATAATTTTGTATTCGCTTTTTAGAGCTTTTAACGCCCGGATGGTGAAATTGGTAGACACGCCAGGTTCAGGGTCTGGTGGCTGAAAGGCCGTGGAGGTTCAAGTCCTCTTCCGGGCAGTATAGTCCTTTTTATAGCAAGCAGTTAAAATCAAGGTATTTATTCCGGATAAAAATATAAGTCTTTGGTAACCAGGATAATACCGGGTTATCTATGTGTCTTATTAAAGAAATAAATTTCTGCTCAGGTTATTAAAAGATACGGTTTTTTATTTATTCACTAACCAGATCTTTTAGAAGTTTCATCAATTGGTCTCTGGTTACAGTAACATCAGTTCTTAACTTTGCAGGAACCGCAGGTTTATCCGGCAGTTGATAAGCAATATAGCCATAGCCTGTAGCTGAGTGACAGGCGTTGCAGCCTTTAACCATGCCTTTAAAATCCTGCTGCAAAGATTTGAAATTCTTATTAACAATATCCCAGGCAAGAGGTTTTAAACTACGCTTCTCAAATGAAACCAGAAGCGGGGCCTTCCCCGGACGTGTCATTTCACCAACTTCCTGAATCTCCAGTGCTTCTTTTAGTTGATAAGCGGCCATACCCCAATTACCGGCTTGTGCAGCATAATACATATTTCCAATACGATTACCATACTCGATCATCACTGTTCCGAGTCCGGGCTGGATTTTGGCAAGCGAATCGATCTTTTGATCTGTTGTTCCGCTAATCCATGATGAATCGGCGAAAACAAAACTAACAGAACTTATTAAAAGTGCTGCAGCTAACACAGACCCCAAAATTAATCTTTTTAACATGTGATACTCCTCCGTTTTAAGTTGTTTTAAAATTAACTACTACTCTTTCTTTACCTTTTGGCAAATCTTAATAACCAAAATACTTCGATATTCTTTTTCTTAAACCTTTTTAATAACCTGCAGCAGATAGGCTTATATTACTTGATCAGTCATATTTTGTCAAACAGTCGTGTTAATTCTGTTCTATCAAGGATAGGAAACCTGTGGGGAACACCGGGTCGATTTTTTAGTCTATTTTACGACCAATACTTATCCCGGTGGTGCTCACGATCCCGGCTATACAATTTTACGTCTTCTACCCGGATTTGCAAGGTATTATCACCAATTGAATTTTACACAGTTCAATCTGAAAAAGGTATGAAAAAACTACGTGAAGGCGGTTTTCTCATCGCCAGGGTTCATTACCTGGCGGGACGAATACTTGCAAGAAAGCTAAAACAGTACCATCTGGATGAAATTAATCCTGCTCAGGGTAGAATCCTCTTTGTATTGTGGCACAGCGACAGCATTTCTATCCGGGAATTAGCGAAAAAAACATCTCTGGAAAAATCGACTCTGACCAGTATGCTGGACAGACTGGAGGAAGCCGGATACTTAAACCGTGTTCCGTCAAAAAAAGATCGAAGAAAAATTCTGATAGAACTTACACAAAAAGACAGGGCGCTTCGGGATGTCTATGAGCAGGTATCCGGAGAAATGACCGAATTATTCTACGACGGGTTAACGTAAAGGAGAAAAGCATCCGAATGAGTAAATATTTAAATACCGCAACAGAGTTTGAGTTTACCGGGTTTTCCCCTCGGACTCTGAACTTCTTAAAAGATCTTAAATCCAATAACAGCAAGGCCTGGTTCGAAGCCCACAAGAAGGATTACCAATCATACCTTCCGGACCCATTACGGAACCTGGTGAGATACTTGAGTAAATTTATGCTGGCCATAGACCCGTACCTAATGACAATCCCCGCAATTAATAAGACGATTTCAAGAATCTACCGGGATACCCGGTTTTCTAAAGACAAATCTCTTTTTAAAAATGTCATGTGGATAACTTTTAAAAGGACATGTAAAGACTGGAAGGATGCTCCGGCATACTTTTTCGAGATCTCTCCGGATTTCTACCGGTACGGGATGGGGTTTTACAGTGCTTCAAAAAGTACCATGGATAGGTTCAGGGAGATGATCGATGAAAAACCGGAAGAATTTCTGCAGGTCATTTCCTTTTATTCAAAACAAAGAATTTTTGTTTTAGAAAATATAAAAAGATGCCGGATAAAAAGAAACCTGAAAAAATCCAGGACCGGTACCGGAGAAGAAATCTTTACCTGGCCTGCAACAGAAGGCCTGACAATCGTCTTTTTAAGCCCGAGCTTGCGGACGATCTTATTTCCGGATTCGAACTACTGGCACCTCTTTACCATTACCTCCGGAAAATAAAAGCAGAAGGGTTAACCTGTTAAGAGACACCGCGTCCGGAATGCAGGTTTTTATGCCTGGCCTTCCAATTCTTCAGAGGGAATTACCCCAAACTGTATAATATTAAACCCGGCCTCGGTAGCCCGGCTTGTTTCGATGAATCTTTGGATAAGTTTCTTTGCCTCTGTTACCGCCTTTTCCACTCCTTTGCCGAGAGCCAGGTAACAGGCAACAGAGGCGGAATAAACACATCCGGTACCTCTGACTTTATCCTTATCTGCCCGGATTCCGGTTATTTCTCTGATTTTATATCCGTCATATAGAATATCAATGGCATTCCGCGCTAAATGCCCGCCCTTTATAAGAACCTTTTTTGCTCCCATGTTTTTTAGAATTAATGCAGCCTTTTTCATGTCATCCGTATTCTTAATGT